>NZ_JACJER010000109.1:0-15816 GCF_014164185.1 Shewanella sp. SG44-6
TTTACGTTTCGCTATCCGTGAAGGTGGCCGTACAGTTGGTGCAGGTGTTGTAGCTAAAATCATCGCGTAATAGCGACTTTAGTGAACACTAAAAAAGGAAGCTTAGGCTTCCTTTTTTATTTTTAGGGTAAAGTTAGCAATAAAAATCGATTTTTTGATTGATTTGTTAATCTTACTTTACCTGTATTGTTGCGAACAAAGCTGAATAAGAATACAATCTATGGCCGATTTTTGACCCTGTGCTTATGCATTTTCCGGGAAAGTTCGGAAATGTGGATTTGGTGAATATGTTGTTTACCAAGCTAAGCCCAGGTCGTAGTGAGTAACGGAATTAACCGATGACAACAAATACTGAAAACCAGAGTAATTCTTTGGATATCGTTAAGTGGGGCATAGCAGCATTGCTTATTGCTACTGCTGTTATAGGCAATCAATTTTATGCAGATGCTAATGTTGTAGCTCGTGTTGCTGGGGTAATTATTGCCTTTGCTATTGCAGGTATCATTGCACTGCAGACAAGTAAGGGAAAGCAGGCGCAATCTTTTGCTCGTGAAGCACATATTGAAGTGCGCAAAGTCGTTTGGCCAACTCGCCAAGAGGCGCTAAACACTACCTTTATTGTACTTGCAGCTACTGCAGTAATGGCATTAATCCTTTGGGGATTAGATGCTATATTGTTACGAGTAGTCAATTTAATTACTGGCGTATAGGCATCTGAAAATGACTGAAGTTACAGAAGCGAAAAAAAGATGGTATGTGATCCAAGCCTTTTCAGGCTATGAAGGCCGTGTGCTTAAAACACTGCTAGAACATATCAAAATGCATAACATGGAAGCATACTTTGGTGAGATTTTAGTTCCTACTGAAGAAGTTGTTGAAATGCGTGCAGGTCAACGCCGTAAAAGTGAACGCAAATTTTTCCCTGGTTATGTATTGGTCCAGATGGAAATGAACGATGATAGCTGGCACTTAGTCAAAAGCATTCCACGTGTAATGGGCTTTATCGGTGGAACATCGGATCGCCCTGCACCGATTTCTGACAAAGAAGCTGATGCAATTCTTCAGCGTCTACAAGATACTGTTGAGTCTCCAACTCATCGTATTATGTATGAGCCTGGTGAAGTGGTTCGCGTTTGTGACGGTCCATTTGCTGACTTTAACGGTACAATCGAAGAAGTCGATTATGAAAAGAACCGTATTAAAGTTTCGGTGATGATTTTCGGTCGTTCAACACCAGTAGAACTCGATTTTAATCAAGTCGAAAAGAGCTGATTAAAATAACTACAAATATATATTGTTTGCGGGTGCGTATTTTTATATAATTCGCACCCGTTGTTTTCAGGGGAGCGTATTGGCATGTCGCCAAGATGCGTTTGAACCCAAATAGAGGAAATGTCGACATGGCAAAGAAAATTGAAGCTTATATCAAGCTACAAGTAGCAGCCGGTGCTGCAAACCCGTCTCCACCAGTTGGACCTGCTTTAGGTCAAAAAGGTGTGAACATCATGGAATTCTGTAAAGCATTCAACGCTCGTACTGAAAAGTTCGAAAAAGGTATGCCGATTCCTGTTGTTATCACTGTATATAACGACCGTTCTTTCACTTTTGAAACTAAGACTCCACCTGCATCTTTCTTATTGCTTAAAGCAGTAGGTCTGAAATCAGGTTCTGGCCGTCCTAATACTCAAAAAGTAGGTACTATTAAGCGTAGCGCAGTTCAGGAAATTGCTGAATCTAAAGCCGCTGATATGACTGGTGCTGATATTGAAGCGATGACTCGCTCAATTGAAGGTACTGCACGTTCAATGGGTTTGGTAGTAGAGGACTAATATAATGGCAAAGCTAACTAAGCGCGCTCGCGTTATCCGCGAAAAAGTTGATGCAACAAAATTGTATGACATCAGCGAAGCTGTAGTACTTTTACAAGAATTAGCGACTGCTAAGTTTGTTGAAAGTGTTGATGTAGCTGTTAATCTAGGCATCGATCCTCGTAAATCAGATCAAAACGTGCGTGGTGCTACTGTACTTCCACATGGTACTGGTCGTGATGTTCGTGTTGCTGTATTCACACAAGGTGCAAACGCTGAAGCTGCTATCGCTGCTGGCGCAGAACTTGTGGGTATGGAAGATTTAGCTGAAAAAGTTAAAGCTGGCGAAATGAACTTCGACGTGGTTATCGCATCTCCAGATGCAATGCGCGTTGTTGGTATGTTAGGTCAAATTTTAGGCCCTCGTGGTTTAATGCCTAACCCTAAAACTGGTACAGTAACGCCAAACGTTGCTGAAGCAGTTAAGAATGCCAAAGCAGGTCAAGTTCGTTACAGAAACGACAAAAATGGTATTATCCACACAACTATCGGTAAAGTTACATTCACTACTGAACAGTTGAAAGAAAACTTAGAATCGTTAGTGTCAGCACTGAAAAAGGCTAAGCCTGCAGTTGCTAAAGGCATTTACGTGAAAAAGATTAGCATCTCTACCACTATGGGTGCAGGTGTAGCTATCGACCAGGGTTCTCTGGACGAAGTTAAGTAATATACAAAGCGCGCGTATTAGTCTATAATGCGCGCACTTTGTGGGTTGAAGCCGCTTTTATACATAAGTGAATCACTTTTTGTATATTAGAGCCGGTTTCCGTCCAAGACCGCAGGTGTTAATCGTAAGGTTAACTTAATTTCCAGCGTAGACGGTGTCAGGCCCCAGCTAAATTTTTTTACTGGAAAATCTGCACCGTAAGTAACTAAACACATTTGTGTTTAGTTTGGTAAATTCTAGGGAATTCCCTAGGTAGAATCCAGGAGTAAAGCCAATGGCATTAAGACTCGAAGACAAACAGGCAATTGTGGCTGAAGTCAACGAAGCTGCCAAAGGTGCACTTTCTGCAGTTGTTGCCGATTCACGTGGCGTAACTGTAGGTGCTATGACCGGTCTGCGTAAAGCTGCTCGCGAAAATGGTGTGTTTGTACGTGTAGTACGTAACACTCTTGCTCGTCGTGCAGTTCAAGGTACAGCTTTTGAGTGCCTAGCAGAAACGTTCACTGGCCCAACTTTAATAGCTTTCTCTAACGAGCATCCAGGTGCTGCAGCGCGTCTTTTAAAAGACTTCGCTAAGGGTCAAGCAAAATTTGAAGTTAAAGGTGCAGCTTTCGAAGGGATGTTTATCCCTGCAGCTGATATTGATCGTTTAGCGAAACTACCAACTTACGACGAAGCACTAGCTCAGTTGATGATGACTATGAAAGAAGCATCTGCTGGCAAATTCGTACGTACATTGGCCGCCCTTCGCGATCAAAAACAAGACGCCGCTTAATTATAAGCAGGCAGCTTAATAAAATTGAATTCAGAACAATAGGAAATATTTCTAATGTCTATCACTAAAGACCAAATGTTAGAAGCTTTTGCAGCAATGTCTGTAATGGAAGTAGTTGAACTAATCGAAGCTATGGAAGAGAAATTCGGCGTTTCTGCTGCTGCTGCAGTAGTTTCAGGCGGCGGCGATGCTGTTGTTGCTGAAGAGCAAACAGAATTTGACGTAGTTCTTACTTCTCATGGCGAAAACAAAGTTGCTGTTATTAAAGCACTTCGTAGCGCTACAGGTTTAGGCCTAAAAGAAGCTAAAACTATGGCTGAATCTTCTCCAATCGCAGTTAAAGAAGCTGTGTCTAAAGAAGAAGCTGCAACTCTTAAAGCTGATCTAGAAGCCGCTGGTGCTTCTGTTGAAGTTAAGTAAGCTGTAATTTAGCTTGCATCACCCAAGCAATTGGGTGAAGGCTGGCGGTTTTTTAACCGTCGGCCTTTTTTGCGCTTTATGCGCAGGCGATTTTTTTTCACCGTTTGTCGCCAGTTTTAGCAGTCCCTAGCAGAGATTACTGGTTAGGTTCTTGCCATCAACGGTGATGGGCAAACGTGCTGATTTAATTAAATTATTTCAGTCTTGGTCACATCTCGTAAGCAGAGGAAACCCATGGTTTACTCCTATTCTGAAAAGAAGCGTATTCGCAAAGACTTTGGTAAGCGTCCAAAAGTTTTGGACATCCCTTATTTATTGTCTATCCAGTTAGACTCTTTTAAGAAGTTCACCGATCAAGACCCTACGGGTGAGCGTGGCTTAGAAGCTGCATTCCGTAGCGTTTTTCCTATCAAGAGCTTTTCTGGCTATTCTGAGCTGCAATATGTCAGCTACAAGCTAGGTGAGCCAGTTTTTGATGTGAAAGAATGTCAGATCCGCGGTGTTACTTATTCGGCACCACTACGCGTTAAATTACGCATGGTGTTGTTTGACCGTGAAGCTGCTGCTGGCACTGTTAAAGACATTAAAGAGCAAGAAGTCTACATGGGTGATATACCTATGATGACTAATAACGGTACTTTCGTTATTAACGGTACTGAGCGTGTAATCGTGTCTCAGTTACACCGTTCTCCAGGTGTGTTCTTTGATCATGACCGTGGTAAAACCCACTCTTCTGGTAAGGTGCTGTATAACGCACGTATTATTCCTTACCGTGGTTCATGGCTTGACTTTGAATTTGATCCTAAAGATGCTCTATTCGTTCGTATTGACCGTCGTCGTAAATTACCGGCTACTATCATTTTACGAGCGCTTGAATATTCTACTCAAGATATCCTCGATTTATTCTTTGAGCGTATCGAGTTTAAGATTAAAAAAGACTCATTAGTGATGTCACTAGTGCCTGACCGCCTACGTGGTGAAACTGCTGGCTATGACATTAAAGATGCTGAAGGCTCTTTATTAGTTGAAGCTGGTCGTCGCATCACTGCGCGTCACATTAAGCAACTTGAAAAAACCAACACGACTGAGCTAGAAGTGCCAGTAGATTATATTGTTGGTAAGTATGCTGCTCAAGACTACATCGATGAAGATACCGGTGAAGTTTTAGTGACCGCAAACAGCGAGATTACCTTAGAAGATTTAGCTAAGTTATCACTTGCTGGTATTAAGAATATTGATACTTTGTTTATCAATGATCTTGATCATGGTGCTTATATTGCTGACACATTACGCATTGATTCAACAACTAACCGCTTAGAAGCTTTAGTTGAAATCTACCGTATGATGCGTCCTGGCGAGCCACCAACCAAAGATGCTGCTGAAGGTTTATTCCAAAACCTATTCTTCAGTGAAGAACGTTATGACTTATCTAAAGTAGGTCGTATGAAGTTCAACCGTCGTCTTGAGATTGCAGAAGACGAAGGTAACGGTGTGTTGTCTAAAGAAGACATCGTATCTGTTATGAAGAAAATCATCGAAATCCGTAATGGTTATGATGAAGTCGACGATATTGACCACTTAGGTAACCGTCGTATTCGTAGCGTTGGTGAAATGGCTGAAAACCAGTTCCGTGTTGGTTTAGTCCGTGTTGAGCGTGCTGTTCGTGAGCGTCTATCTTTAGGCGATTTAAACGAGCTAATGCCACAAGACTTGATTAACGCTAAGCCAATTTCTGCGGCAGTGAAAGAATTTTTTGGTTCTTCACAATTGTCACAGTTTATGGATCAAAACAACCCGCTATCAGAAGTGACGCATAAGCGTCGTATTTCTGCGCTTGGCCCAGGTGGTTTGACTCGTGAGCGTGCTGGTTTCGAAGTTCGTGACGTACATCCAACTCACTACGGTCGTTTATGTCCAATTGAGACCCCTGAAGGTCCAAACATTGGTCTAATCAACTCGTTAGCAAGTTTTGCGCGCACTAACTCTTACGGCTTCCTAGAAACACCTTACCGCAAAGTGGTTGATGGTGTGATTACTGATGATGTTGAATACTTATCAGCAATCGAAGAAGGTCGTTATGTTATTGCTCAGGCTAACATCGAAGTTGATGCTGATGGCCGTATGGCAGAAGAACAAATCGCTTGTCGTCACAAAGGTGAGTCTACCTTTATGCGCGCAGCCGATGTTCAGTATATGGACGTATCTCCACAGCAGATTATTTCTGTTGCAGCATCATTAATTCCGTTCTTAGAACACGATGATGCTAACCGCGCATTGATGGGTGCAAACATGCAACGTCAAGCAGTACCTACTTTACGTGCTGATAAGCCGTTAGTCGGAACGGGTATTGAACGTACTCTTGCTGTTGACTCTGGTGTGGTTGTAGCTGCTAAACGTGGCGGTGTGGTTGATTATGTTGATGCTAGCCGTATCGTAGTTAAAGTAAATGAAGATGAGCTACACGCAGGTGAAGCCGGTATCGACATTTACAACCTAACTAAATATACCCGTTCAAACCAAAACACTTGTATTAACCAACGTCCTTGTTGTTCTGTTGGTGAGCCAGTGGTTCGTGGCGATGTATTGGCCGATGGTCCATCTACCGATTTAGGTGATTTGGCGCTTGGTCAGAACATGCGCATCGCGTTCATGCCTTGGAACGGTTATAACTTCGAAGATTCGATCTTAATTTCTGAGCGCGTAGCGCAAGAAGATCGTTTTACTACTATCCATATTCAGGAGCTTTCTTGTATTGCTCGTGATACTAAATTGGGTAGCGAAGAAATCACTGCTGATATTCCAAACGTAGGTGAGTCTGCTTTATCTAAATTAGATGAATCAGGTATCGTTTATATTGGTGCAGAAGTGAAGGGTGGCGACATTCTTGTGGGTAAAGTGACACCTAAGGGTGAAACACAGTTAACTCCAGAAGAGAAACTACTCCGAGCTATTTTTGGTGAAAAAGCTTCTGACGTTAAGGACAGCTCATTACGTGTTCCTAACTCAGTGAAAGGCACCATCATCGACGTACAGGTATTTACCCGTGACGGCGTTGAGAAAGATAAGCGTGCGCTTGAAATTGAAGAAATGCATGTTCGCCAAGCTCGTAAAGACTTAGGTGAAGAGTTCAAGATCCTTGAAGAAGGCGTATTGGGCCGTGCACGTAACTTGTTATTGTCTGTAGGTTATTCTGAAGCTAAGTTAGCTGAGATCCCACGTAAAGACGTATTAATCCAAGTTATCGACGATGAAGCAAAACAAACTGAATTAGAGCAGTTAGCTGAACAGCATGAAGAGCTTAAAGCAGACTTCGATAAGACATTTGAAATCAAGCGTCGCAAGATCACCCAAGGTGATGACTTGGCACCTGGTGTATTGAAAATTGTTAAGGTTTACCTTGCAGTTAAACGTACTATCCAGCCTGGTGACAAGATGGCAGGTCGTCATGGTAACAAAGGTGTTATCTCGAAGATTTGTCCTGTTGAAGACATGCCATACGATGAAGAAGGTAATCCTGTAGACATCGTACTTAACCCATTGGGCGTACCTTCGCGTATGAACATCGGTCAGGTACTTGAAGTCCACATGGGCGCAGCAGCTAAGGGTATCGGTAATAAAATTACTGCTATGCTTGAAGAGCAGCGTGAAATTGCCGAACTTCGTGGTTACATCAAACAAGTTTATGAATTAGGTGATGACGTGCTTCAACGCGTTGATATCGATTCGTTTACTGATGATGAAGTTGTGCGCTTGGCTACCAACCTTAAAGGTGGTATTCCAATTGCTACACCAGCATTCGACGGTGCTAAAGAGAAAGAGATCAAGCAAATGCTTGCTCTTGCAGGCTTACCTGAGTCTGGCCAGTTGACATTATGTGACGGCCGTACCGGTAACGAATTTGAGCGTAAAGTAACCGTTGGTTACATGTATATGCTTAAATTGAACCACTTAGTAGATGACAAGATGCACGCTCGTTCTACGGGTTCGTACAGCTTAGTGACTCAACAACCATTGGGCGGTAAAGCTCAATTTGGTGGTCAGCGTTTCGGTGAGATGGAAGTGTGGGCACTTGAAGCATATGGTGCTGCTTATACTCTACAAGAAATGCTAACAGTTAAATCAGATGACGTTAACGGTCGTACTCAGATGTATAAAAACATCGTCGACGGTAACCATCAGATGCAACCTGGCATGCCTGAGTCTTTCAACGTATTGTTGAAGGAAATTCGTTCACTTGGTATTAATATCGAGTTGGACCAAGAGTAAGCATCGCACTTAAGCAATGTTTGGTAACCAAGGGTGCTTTGCAGCAGCAAAGCACCTGGTTTAACTCCTTCAGGAGAGAAACGTGAAAGACTTATTAAAGTTTCTTAAACAGCAAAGTAAGACTGAAGAATTTAACGGTATTAAAATTGGTTTGGCCTCGCCAGATCTAATCCGTTCTTGGTCTTTTGGTGAAGTAAAGAAGCCAGAAACCATTAACTACCGTACATTCAAGCCTGAACGTGAAGGTTTGTTTTGTGCGCGTATCTTTGGTCCGGTTAAAGATTACGAATGTTTGTGTGGTAAATACAAGCGTTTGAAGCACCGTGGTGTTATTTGTGAAAAGTGTGGCGTAGAAGTTACCCAGACTAAAGTGCGTCGTGAGCGCATGGGTCACATTGATCTGGCTAGTCCAGTTGCCCACATTTGGTTCTTAAAATCACTTCCGTCACGTATTGGCTTAATGCTAGATATGACGTTGCGTGATATTGAACGCGTACTGTATTTCGAATCATTTGTTGTTATCGAGCCTGGTATGACCACGCTTGAGCGCGGCCAAATGCTGACCGAAGAAACGTATCTTGATGCGTTAGAAGAATACGGTGACGAGTTTGAAGCTAAAATGGGTGCTGAAGCAGTTCTTGAATTGCTACGTGCTATCAATTTAGCTGAACAGATCGAGCAAATGCGTGAAGAGTTGCCTTCAATTAACTCTGAAACCCGTCGTAAAAAGGTCACTAAACGCCTTAAATTGATGGAAGCATTCTTCACTTCTGGCAACAAGCCAGAGTGGATGATCTTAAAAGTATTACCGGTTCTTCCACCTGATCTACGTCCATTAGTGCCGTTAGATGGTGGTCGTTTCGCGACATCAGATCTTAACGATCTTTACCGTCGTGTTATTAACCGTAACAACCGCTTAAAGCGTCTGTTAGATTTAGCTGCGCCTGACATTATTGTACGTAACGAAAAACGTATGTTACAAGAGTCAGTTGATGCGCTATTAGATAACGGTCGTCGCGGTCGTGCTATTACCGGTTCTAACAAGCGTCCGCTTAAATCTCTTGCTGATATGATCAAGGGTAAGCAAGGTCGTTTCCGTCAGAACTTACTTGGTAAGCGTGTTGACTATTCAGGCCGTTCGGTAATTACCGTAGGTCCTACTTTACGTCTGCATCAGTGTGGTCTTCCTAAGAAGATGGCGCTTGAGCTATTCAAACCATTTATTTACGGCAAGTTAGAAGCGCGTGGTTTAGCGACGACTATTAAAGCTGCTAAGAAAATGGTTGAACGCGAACAGGCTGAAGTATGGGATGTGTTAGACGAAGTGATTCGTGAACATCCAGTAATGCTTAACCGTGCACCAACACTTCACAGACTAGGTATTCAAGCATTTGAACCTGTACTGATTGAAGGTAAAGCAATTCAATTGCATCCGTTAGTTTGTGCGGCATACAACGCCGACTTCGACGGTGACCAAATGGCGGTTCACGTACCATTAACGCTTGAAGCTCAGTTAGAAGCTCGTGCGCTAATGATGTCAACCAACAACATTTTGTCACCTGCTAACGGTGAGCCAGTAATTACGCCGTCTCAGGACGTTGTATTAGGTTTGTACTACACCAGCCGTGAATGTATTAACGGTCGCGGTGAAGGTATGGCATTCGCTGATGTGTCAGAAGTAGAAAAAGCCTACGCTACTGGTGTTGCTGAACTACATGCTCGCGTTAAAGTGCGTATTACCGAAACCAACATCGCAGAAGATGGCGAAAGAACTAAAGCAACTCGTATCATTGATACGACTGTTGGTCGTGCTCTTTTATCATTAATTTTGCCTGAAGGCTTATCGTATGATTTGGTTAACCAAAACATGGGTAAGAAACAGATTTCTAAGCTGTTGAACACTTGTTATCGTCAACTAGGTCTTAAAGATACTGTTATCTTTGCTGACCAATTGATGTATACCGGTTTCCGTTTTGCAACCATTTCTGGTGCCTCTGTTGGTATCGATGACATGGTTATTCCTGACGAGAAATACACCTTAGTTGCAGACGCTGAAGCTGAAGTGCTTGAAATTCAAGAGCAGTTCCAGTCAGGTCTTGTAACAGCTGGTGAGCGTTACAACAAAGTAATCGATATCTGGGCAAGCGCGAACGAAAAAGTCTCTAAAGCCATGATGGAAAACTTGTCTACTGAGACAGTGATTAACCGTGATGGTGTACCTGAGCAACAAGCTTCGTTTAACAGCATCTATATGATGGCTGACTCAGGTGCTCGTGGTAGTGCTGCACAGATCCGTCAGCTAGCAGGTATGCGTGGTTTGATGGCTAAGCCAGATGGCTCAATCATCGAAACACCAATTACGGCTAACTTCCGTGAAGGTCTAAACGTACTTCAGTACTTTATTTCTACTCACGGTGCGCGTAAAGGTCTTGCCGATACAGCATTGAAGACAGCTAACTCGGGTTACTTGACTCGTCGTTTAGTAGACGTTGCACAAGACTTAGTTGTTATTGAAGATGACTGTGGTGTTGAGCATGGTCTAACAATGAAACCGCTTATTGAAGGTGGTGATGTTGTTGAGCCATTACGTGAACGTGTTCTAGGTCGTGTGGTTGCGCTTGACGTAATGAAGCCAGGTACAGATGAAGTGCTTGCTCCACGCAACACACTTCTTGATGAAGCATGGTGTAATACGTTAGAAGAACACAGTATCGACGAAGTCATTGTACGTTCTGTTATTACCTGTGACACAGACTTTGGTGTGTGTGCGGCATGTTACGGTCGTGACTTGGCTCGTGGTCATATTATTAACCACGGTGAAGCGATTGGTGTTGTTGCGGCGCAGTCTATTGGTGAACCTGGTACACAGTTAACCATGCGTACGTTCCACATTGGTGGTGCGGCATCTCGAGCTTCTGCAGAAAACAACGTTCAAGTTAAGAACGCGGGTTCTCTGAAGTTACACAATGCTAAGCATGTTTCAAATATCGACGGTAAGCTTGTAATTGTTTCTCGTTCTTCTGAGATAGCTATCATCGATGAGCTAGGTCGTGAGAAAGAGCGCTATAAAGTACCTTACGGTACCGTATTAGAGAAATTGGAAGAAAGTGAAGTTGCAGCTGGCGAAATCATCGCAAACTGGGATCCACATACTCACCCAATTATTTCTGAAGTTGCCGGTAGCGTGAAGTTCGTTGACATGATCGATGGCGTAACTATGACTCGCCAAACTGACGAGTTAACGGGTTTATCTTCTGTCGTGGTGCTCGATGTTGGTGCGCGTACTTCAGCCGGTAAAGAATTGCGTCCAGCTATTCGCTTAGTTGATGCCAATGGTAACGACTTAATGATCCCTGGTACTGAAGTACCAGCTCAATACTTCTTACCTGGTAACGCGATTGTGTCGAAAGACGATAACGCGAAAATCAACGTTGGTGATCCATTAGCACGTATTCCACAAGAATCGTCTAAAACTCGTGACATCACCGGTGGTCTACCACGTGTTGCTGACTTATTCGAAGCGCGTAAGCCGAAAGAGCCTGCAATTCTTGCAGAAATCTCAGGTACTATCTCGTTCGGTAAGGAAACTAAAGGTAAGCGTCGTCTAGTGATTACGCCAGCCGATGGTAGTGATCACTATGAAGAGATGATCCCTAAGTGGCGTAACTTAAACGTGTTCGAAGGTGAAAAAGTCGAACGTGGTGAAGTTATAGCAGACGGCCCAGAAGCGGCACACGACATTCTTCGTCTTCGTGGTATCCACAACGTAGCAAACTACATTGTGAACGAAGTACAAGATGTTTACCGTCTACAGGGCGTTAAGATCAACGATAAGCACATCGAAGTTATCATTCGTCAAATGTTACGTAAGTGTTTGATCACTTCAACAGGCGACACTGAATTCTTAGAAGGTGAGCAAGCAGAAGTTTCACGCGTGAAGATTGCTAACCGTGAGTTAATCGCTCAAGGTAAAACACCTGCAACGTTTGAACGTGAATTACTCGGTATTACCAAAGCGTCTTTGGCTACTGAATCATTCATTTCTGCAGCATCGTTCCAGGAAACCACTCGTGTGTTAACTGAAGCGGCCGTTGGCGGTAAGAGCGATCCATTACGTGGTCTGAAAGAAAACGTAATCGTTGGTCGTTTGATCCCAGCTGGTACTGGTTATGCTTATCACAAGACCCGTAACGAAGAACGCGCTAAAGTGTTAAGTTCTCGTGGCAAAGTAGCAGCTACAACTGTTACTGCAAGCGAAGCTGAACAGAACCTAGCAGATCTACTAAACTTGGCCGGTGGCCAAGATTAAGTTAGTTTTTTGTTAAAAAAAGGCGCCATTGGCGCCTTTTTTATTGGAATTTGCATGAAAAGTTGGCTATTTCTTGACAGATTGCCATTACCTTTCTAAAATTCCGCGTCCCACCATTGTGGGATATAGATTTTTCACACCTAATTGTTGAGCTTGAATCAACTGTCGGAGCTATACATGGCAACTGTTAACCAGTTGGTACGTAAGCCACGCGCGCCAAAAGTCGAAAAGACTAATGTGCCTGCGTTGAACGCGTGCCCACAAAAACGTGGTGTTTGTACTCGTGTGTACACTACAACACCTAAAAAACCTAACTCTGCACTACGTAAAGTAGCTCGTGTGCGCTTAACTAACGGTTTCGAAGTAACTTCGTATATCGGTGGTGAAGGCCATAACTTGCAAGAGCACAGTGTAATCCTAATCCGTGGTGGTCGTGTTAAAGACTTACCAGGTGTGCGTTACCACACTGTTCGTGGCGCATTAGACTGTGCTGGCGTGACTTCACGTCGCCAAGGCCGTTCTAAGTACGGTGCTAAGCGTCCTAAGTCTTAACGTATCCCGTTTAAGTAAGGCCAAGCTAGTATTTATTTGACATTCCAGTTTTGGAAATACCTGAAGCATACGGAGAATTAATATGCCAAGACGTCGCGTTGTAGGACAACGTAAAATCCTACCAGATCCAAAGTTTCACAGTGAGTTGTTGGCTAAGTTCATCAACGTCATCATGCAGGACGGCAAAAAGTCGACTGCAGAAAAAATCATTTACAAGGCACTAGATGTTGTCGCTGAAAAGAAAAGCGAAAATCATTTAAGTATCCTTGAAGCAGCTCTTGATAACGTTCGCCCATCAGTCGAAGTTAAATCTCGTCGCGTTGGTGGTTCTACTTATCAAGTACCATGTGAAGTTCGTCCAGTGCGTCGTAACGCACTAGCGATGCGCTGGTTAGTTGAAGCTGCTCGCAAACGTGGTGAAAAATCTATGGCTTTACGTCTAGCAGGTGAAATGCTAGATGCGTCTGAAAACAAAGGTACTGCGGTTAAGAAGCGTGAAGACGTGCATCGCATGGCTGAAGCTAACAAAGCCTTTGCTCATTACCGTTGGTAATATGATGGAGCGGACTTCGGTCCGCTCCATATTGTTGATATTGCTAAAACCAAAAGTTTTAGCTGAGAGGGTATAAATAGTGGCTCGTATAACCCCAATTGAGCGTTATCGAAATATCGGTATTGTTGCTCATGTGGATGCAGGTAAAACTACCACAACAGAACGTGTTCTGTTCTATACCGGTATGTCTCATAAAATCGGCGAGGTGCATGACGGCGCCGCCACGACAGATTGGATGGTACAAGAGCAAGAGCGTGGTATTACTATCACCTCTGCTGCAGTAACAACTTTTTGGCGCGGTATGGAAGCTCAGTTCACTGAACACCGTATTAATATCATCGATACCCCAGGTCACGTAGACTTCACTATTGAAGTCGAGCGTTCATTACGTGTTCTCGATGGCGCTGTAGTAGTATTCTGCGGCTCGTCAGGCGTTGAACCACAATCTGAAACCGTATGGCGTCAAGCTGATAAATACCACGTTCCGCGTCTGGTATTTGTTAATAAGATGGACCGTGCAGGTGCAGATTTCGACCGTGTAATAAATCAAATTCGTAATCGCCTTGGTGCGACTTGTGTACCAATTCATTTAAATATTGGTGCAGAAGAGAACTTCAAGGGTGTTATTGATTTAATTAAGATGAAAGCCATTAACTGGTCTGAAATAGATCAGGGGATGACATTCACTTATGAAGACATTCCTGCAAATCTAGCAGCAAAAGCGGCAGAGATGCATGAGTATCTCGTGGAAGCAGCAGCTGAAGCCTCTGATGAACTGATGAACAAGTACCTTGAAGAAGGTGAGTTATCAGAAGTCGAGATCAAAACAGCGTTGCGTCAGCGCACAATTAACAATGAGATCGTATTAGCAACTTGTGGTTCTGCATTTAAGAACAAAGGTGTGCAAGCGGTTCTCGATGCGGTAGTTGACTTCTTACCAGCGCCTAATGATGTACCTGCAATTACCGGTATTGATGACAGCGAAAACGAAGTTAAACGCCCACCCGATGATAATGCCCCTTTTGCGGCCTTAGCATTTAAAATTGCGACTGATCCATTTGTTGGTACACTGACCTTTATCCGCGTGTATTCAGGTGTGCTTGAATCAGGTTCTGGTGTTTATAATTCTGTTAAGCAGAAACGTGAGCGAGTAGGGCGTATTGTGCAAATGCACGCAAACGACCGAACAGAACTGAAAGAAGTACGTGCTGGTGATATAGCGGCTGCTATCGGTCTTAAAGATGTAACAACCGGTGATACTCTCTGCGATAATGATCACAGAGTGATTCTTGAGCGCATGGAGTTCCCTGAACCTGTAATTACCATTGCCGTTGAGCCTCGTTCAAAAGCCGACCAAGATAAAATGGGGATTGCGCTGCAAAAATTAGCAGCGGAAGATCCATCATTCAAAGTTGAGACTGATGACGAATCGGCACAAACACTGATATCTGGTATGGGCGAATTACACTTAGACATTATCGTTGACCGTATGCGTCGCGAGTTTGGTGTAGAGTGTAACGTAGGTAAACCACAGGTAGCCTACCGTGAAACAATTCGTTCTAAAGTTGAAGTGGAAGGTAAGTTCATACGTCAATCTGGCGGACGTGGTCAATTTGGTCATGTTTGGTTAAGAATTGAACCTCTCGAAGAGGGTTCTGGCTATGAATTTGTTAACGAAATAGTAGGCGGTGTAGTTCCTCGTGAATTCATTCCTGCCGTTGATAAAGGTATTCAAGAACAGATGAAAAACGGCGTTTTAGCCGGCTATCCTGTACTTGACGTGAAAGTCAGTTTATTTGATGGTTCATATCATGATGTGGACTCGAACGAAATGGCATTCAAAATTGCAGGTTCTATGGGCTTTAAACAGGGGGCGCTTGAAGCGTCTCCGGTGTTGCTCGAACCTTGTATGAAAGTAGAAGTGACTACACCTGAAAATTATATGGGCGACGTAGTGGGTGATTTAAACCGCCGTCGTGGCATAATCGAAGGTATGGACGATGGCATCGCAGGTGTTAAACTTGTCCACGCAGTAGTGCCTCTATCTGAAATGTTTGGTTATGCAACTGATTTGCGCTCTGCATCTCAGGGTCGTGCTTCATACTCTATGGAGTTCTTGAAGTACGCAGATGCACCGCAAAACATTGCAAAAGCGATTATAGAATCTCGTAACTAATATTGGTTACGGCATCAATGTTATATTGCTCGAATTAATCGAGCACTTCTGAAAAGAAAGGAATATATCGTGGCAAAAGCTAAATTTGAACGTATTAAGCCTCACGTAAACGTGGGCACCATCGGTCACGTTGACCATGGTAAAACAACTTTAACAGCAGCAATCTCTGCCGTTTTGTCTAAAACTTATGGTGGTGAAGTTAAAAACTTCGCTCAAATCGATAACGCTCC
>NZ_JACJER010000010.1:0-67064 GCF_014164185.1 Shewanella sp. SG44-6
TCAGTATTTTTATGAGCATTTTTTGTGGATGCATTAGTACGCTTTTGCTAAGCTTCGGCAAATTTTTGAATTAAGGAACGATAATGAGCATTAAAGACAATATGGTCGTGCAGTTTAATTACACGCTACGTGATGAAAAAGGCGAAGTACTTGAATCAAACGAAGGTCGTGAGGCGATTGCCTATTTGCATGGTCATGACAACATGATGCCTGGTATTGAAGATGCGATTAATGGCAAAGAAATTGGCGAGAAATTCACTATTACTCCGCCAGCTGCAGATACTTATGGCGAACGTCAACCAGATTCTGAGCAGCGCGTGTCGGTTAAACACCTTGTAGGTGCTAAAGTATGGAAACCGGGCATGGCTGCCGTGGTGAATACTGAGCAAGGCCAGCGTCAAGTGACCATTATTAAAGTCGGTAAGTTTATGGCGACGGTTGATGTTAATCATCCACTTGCTGGCCGTGAATTAACTTTCGACATTGAAATTGTCGGTGCCCGCGATGCATCTGATGAAGAAATTGCCCATGGTCATGCCCATGGAGCTGGTGGTCATCACCACTAGTAGGGGACCGCTTGGGTAAATTGATATTTACTTATGGTTTAACCCTGTACCGATCCCAAGTGAAGACTTGGGATTTTTTGTTTTAAGAGAGTAGATATGATTATTGATTTCTCATTAGGTAAAATTATTGTCACTGTGCATGAAATTCAGTGCCGGTTTCATGATAGCCAATTAGTGCTTACCGCATCCATGGATGACATTAGCTGTTTTCATCAAGGCTTAGTGATTGTTGCCGATGCAGGAACGGTGAGGTGGAGTATTAAACTGGATAATCCAGCGCAATTAGACGCGCTATTGCAACACACTGG
The DNA here is from genome assembly GCF_014164185.1 of Shewanella sp. SG44-6. Classification (NCBI taxonomy): domain Bacteria; kingdom Pseudomonadati; phylum Pseudomonadota; class Gammaproteobacteria; order Alteromonadales; family Shewanellaceae; genus Shewanella; species Shewanella sp. SG44-6. The sequence continues at coordinate 875 of NZ_JACJER010000010.1, forward strand.
CATTCAAGCGCAATAACTTAATTTGTATCGGCTTAGTGGCAAGATGAATGGGAATAGGCTGCTCGGCTATGAGCCTTGATTCAACTTGAATGACAAGCGGAAGGTATTGACATGCTCTGAGCGATGCATGACATGTCAATACGATTACTGTCTATTTAACCTCCAACCAAAGCTAACCCACAGTTTGTGGCTTATATTATTGCTGCCGTTTTCGCTGTACTTCTGACTGCATATTGCCGCGAGTCCATTAAACTCCCAAAGCGTGTTCAAAAACCTATGACAGATTAACCTTGTGGGTGAGATGTTGACGTCATTAGTTGCTCACGGTTATGTGGGCGTAAAAAGTCAATATCAGGCCCGGCAGGGACGATTTGAGTCGGATTAATTTGTTGATGGCTAAAGTAATAATGCTGCTTGATATGATCCATATCGACTGTGGCAGCAATCCCAGGTTGTTGATATAAATCACGTAAATAATCTGAAATATAGGTCATGCTTTCGATTGTATTGCGGTTGGTTTTAAAATGGCCGACATACACATTGTCAAAACGGATCAGGGTAGTAAATAGACGCCAATCCGCTTCAGTAATGCTATCGCCCAATAAATACCGTTTTGTGCTTAAGCGGGTCTCGATGGTGTCCAGCGCCGAGAATAAGGCATCATAAGCTTCTTCATAAGCGGCTTGTGAGGTAGCAAAACCACAGCGATAAACCCCATTATTGATTTTTTCGTAAATGAACTCATTGAGTTGGTTTATCTGCGGTTGTAAGGCTTGAGGATAATAATCGAGTGTATTGCCGGTAATATCATTAAAGGCGGTATTGAACATTCTAATGATTTCAGATGATTCATTACTGACGATAGTGTTGGTTTTTTTGTCCCACAATACTGGTACTGTGACTCGACCATTGTAGTGTGGTTTCGCTAATTGATAGATTTGGTATAAAAAGTCTTTTTGATGTAAAGGATCGGCTTGAGCCCCTGCTATGTGTTGACCAATTTTGCCATCAACAGCATTGGCAAACTCCCAGCCGTTTTCCCGCATATGTGCTTCAACAACAGTAACATCAATAAGTGATTGTAATTGCTTTAATTCTCTAAAGATAAGGGTGCGGTGCGCCCAAGGGCAGGCTAGAGACACATACAAATGATAGCGGCCTGCTTCTGCAACAAAGCCTGCATCGCCAGAGGGGCCAGCTTGGCCATCCGCAGTTACCCAATGACGTAATTGCGCATCTTCTCGAACAAACTCACCGCCATTTTCTTCGGTTGCATACCATTGATCGACCCACTGGCCATTTTGTAGTAATCCCATATCTCTCATCTCCTTAGTGGCTTTAGTCTTAGGTTACAACAAATAAAATCGAATAAAAGTGTAATTAATCGCTAGTTTTGTTCGATTAAATTAATTACATTGCCGTCAAGGTTGATTATTTGTGGTGATGGGGTGTGAATAGATCGATGTTAAAAATCAATTGACGTAATATAGCCTGCAATATTTTATTGCATTGATAGGATTGATATATATGTCTTTTAAGCTAGAAAAAATTGTAATCGAGCCGCAAACACCTGCGACAGCATGCGTTATTTGGCTTCATGGATTGGGTGATTCAGGTGCTGGCTTTGCGCCCGTCGTCCCCGTATTAGGCTTAGCTGGTCAGCACAGTATTCGTTTTATTTTTCCTCATGCACCAGAACAAGCAGTGACCATCAATGGCGGTTTTGTTATGCGCTCATGGTACGATATTAAAAGCATGGATTTACACGATCGCGCCGATATACAAGGTGTTATGGCGTCTGAGCAAGCCATCCGTCAGTTAATTGTCGAGCAGATTAATAGTGGTATACCTGCTGATAAAATCGTTTTAGCTGGTTTTAGTCAAGGTGGGGTCATGAGTTTGTTCACCGGGCTGCGTTTTGAACAAAAACTGGCCGGTATTATGGCGTTATCATGTTATTTACCCGGTGGCGAAACATTGCCAGAGCAACTTGCTGATGCTAATGCTCATACTGCTATTTTACAACATCATGGTGAGCAAGATGATGTTGTCCCGATGTTTGCTGGTAAAATGGCTTATGACGCACTGATTGCGGCAGGTTATCAGAGTACCTGGAAAACTTATCCGATGGCTCACAGTGTATTGCCTAATCAACTTGCTGATATTGGTCAATGGTTGCAGCAAGTGTTGAAATAACGCAAGCTCATCACTGTTCTTATATAAAGACAATAATCGTTATTGTCTTTATATAAAAAAATCAATCTATTTAAATGGCTTAGCAGCAAAAATGCTTAAGCCATTTTTTTTACTTTACTTTAACATACCCGTTAACATGGCAATTGTTTTTTACTGGGAACTATTGAGGTGTAAGTTATTGTTAAATAATGTATTAAAAATCACATTCTGTCATAAAAGTGACATCAAAAACCGTCAATCTTTGTTATCATTCTGGCCGTGAATAGGATAATTCACGGATTTAAAAATATAAATTATAACATCGGGGTAAATCATGACAAATATGTTAATTAAAGGATTGGTCGCAACGGCTGTACTAGCAGCGTTGACCGGTTGTGGCAGTGACGACGACAATACCGCTGTCGTTGCACCGACGACGTGTGCCGAAGCTGGTGCAGATTGTAAAATATTTACAGTATTACATACCAATGACAACCACGGTCGTTTTTGGGAAAACGGTGACGGCGAATACGGTATGGCAGCACGTAAAACGCTGATTGACCAGATCCGTGCTGAAGTTAGCTCAAACGGCGGTGAAACTATTTTACTTTCGGGCGGAGATATCAACACTGGCGTCCCTGAGTCAGACTTACAAGACGCAGTTCCAGATTTTATCGGTATGAATGAAATTGCTTATGACGCAATGGCAGTCGGTAACCATGAGTTTGATAATCCACTTGCGGTATTAGATTCACAACGCTCAATTGCTAACTTCCCAATGTTAGCGGCTAACATTTATAAAGCTGATGGCACTCGCTACTTTGATGCTTACAAAGTATTTAATATAAATGGTTTGCGCATTGCTGTGATCGGTTTAACCACTGAAGACACTGCGAAGATTGGTAACCCAGAATTTATCAAAGATTTAACCTTTACCGATCCAACCACTGAAGCAGCAAAAGTGATTGCAGAAATTAAAGCTGCAGATACTGCGGATCTTATTTTTGCAACCACTCATATGGGTCACTATGCTGATGCAATGAATGGTAGTAACGCCCCTGGCGACGTCGCCATGGCTCGTGCTCTAGCAGAAGGTGATTTGAATGCCATTATTGGTGGTCATTCACAAAACCCAGTATGTATGGAACCAGGTACAAACGATTACGCTGACTTTGCTCCTGGCGATGACTGTACGCCTGATATGCAAAATGGCACTTACATTATGCAAGCTCACGAGTGGGGTAAGTATGTCGGTCGTGCTGATTTTGAATATTTCAATGGCGAGCTTCACCTTGCTAGTTACAAGTTAATCCCGGTTAATTTGAAAACATCAGTGACTGATGCAGATGGCAATAAAACGAAAGTATTGGTTGCTGATGAAATCGCCGCAGATGCAGACTTAAAACAACTACTTTCTTATTATCAAGAACGTGGTCAAGGCCAACTTAGTGAAGTGATTGCTACCACCGATGGTTTATTAGACGGCGAACGTGCAAATGTACGTAATATGCAAACTAATTTAGGCCGTTTGGTTGCAGAAGCGCAACGCACTAAAGTCGGTGCCGATATCGGTGTAATGAACTCTGGTGGTGTGCGTGCTTCAATTGCTGAAGGTGATATCTCTTACCGTGACGTGTTAACCGTGCAGCCTTTTGGCAACATGGTAACGTTAAGCACTATGACAGGTGCAGAAGTCACTGAGTACTTAAACACTGTAGCATCTTTCCAACGTGGTTCTGGCGCATATGCACAAATCACCGGTGTGAAAATGACAGTAGATTGTACTGCTCAAACAGTTGCTATCAGTGAAATCAATGGTAAAGATTACAGTGCCACTGACTCATACAGCTTTACTGTACCAAGCTTCAATGCTGCTGGTGGTGATGGCTATCCTGAGCTTGCACCAATTCAAACAGGTTATGTTGATGCAGAAGTGTTATACACTTTCTTCAAAGATAAAGGCACTATTGCGGCTGCAGATTATGCTCCAATGGGTGACATTGTTTATGAAAACTCAAACAGCCCACTAGGTTGTGAAGTAACAGCAAACTAATTAGCCTCAATTTGGGTAAACAGATGGTATAACCATTTCTTATCTCGACCAAAGGTACGATTGCAAAAAAGGCAGCTGAAGCTGCCTTTTTTATTGGCTGCTATTTAGTTGACTTACAGTGGATTAAAGGGCTAATGTGATTGGAGAATATAGTGACTGATGAACAGTTCATTGATTGGGTTGAGAGATAATTAATATGACAGGTATCTACAGAGTCGTGGTCTTAATCGCATTAATTGCGCTGGCGTTGACATGTTATTTAGCCGGCAGCCAAACCGGGGCGGTGACTTTTTTTGTGGCTGGAGGATTACTTGAAACCGCTTTTTGGTTTGGTTTGTTTCGAAAATCTACCAATCGAACCATTAGTTAATTCTAACCGCTAAGCTGATTAGTCATTTTACGATAAGCGATTAGCTTTATGTGATCGATATCCTGAATGCTACTAAGCAACATGTGATAATCAACTGGCAGCCGAGGCTGCCTTTTGATTATGCTCAAGTCAAATTAGCTTGATAACTGCGTGTTTCATCAGTCTATGGCTGACGTGATTAGCCACAATTAAGTGATATTATTTCCAGCCTATTTATTTCCAACCTATTTATTTCCAACCGATATGAGTGGTTAACGTGTGGGTTTGTCCTGGCGCTAACACTATGCTGTCGTCTCTCACGTTGGCTGCTTCTAAACAGACCATGGTTAAGTAATCATCATGATTAAACCGAGATAGGCGGGTTGACTTGTCTATCCAAGGATTCCATAACACTGCGGATTGGCTGTTTTCCCGGCTCACCACAATCGTTCCATTTGGAGTATGTAATTCCTGAATGGGCGCTAGTTTGGTATAAACTCTATCGGTTTCTCGATCAAATTTAACCACATCGTCGACTTGTTCAAAAGGTCCTTGATCAAATTCAATGTATTGTGAACCGCCAAATCCACTGGCCTTAAGTAGGTGAATATCTTCTATGGGGAAATAGCTATGCAATGCTTGTGTGAGCTCGATGTCGTAATCTGCATTGTTAATATTGATGATGCTTACCGATAATGTTTCACCTAAGTTAAATAGCACCTTCACTTGGGTATTATGCGGCCAATACTGCTTATCTATTTCGCTGGCGGGCAGGGCAAACAGCAACTCAACAGATTGATCGCCCATGTTGATGGATTCTAATGACCAAATCTTATTGCGCGCAAAACCATGCTGCGGAAAGCCTTGGATATCGCTCATCCCAAACCAAGGCCAACAAACTGGAATTCCACCTCTTATGCCATTGCCTGGTTGGTAATCGTCGGCACTTGATACCCATAAAAGTGGTGATTTTCCACTGGGTGTAAATTGATCTATTTGCGCCCCTTGCAAAAAAATACGCGCTTGGCAAAACGCGGTATCGACAGCAACATAATCGAGACCATTGGCATGTCTCTTGGTGGTAACTGAACCCATAATCTGTGTCCTTATATGTGTTAATCCAAGCCGATAGCTTATAAATGAACAGAAGCAATTGGCTTATTGGTTAAATGATTTGGGCTTACTTAATAAAATGCAGTAAACGATTATTGGCTGGCATAGCAATGTCTTCTCGAAGCGTTAGCCCTTGCTGCTGTGCTAATTGACAGATCCATTCGATATCGCGGATGCCGCTTTGGGGATTATTGTGTTGTAAAGACATATTGAACTGTCGATTACTGTCACTGGTAAATTGGCCTTGGTAATTGAACGGACCATAAATAACTAATGAGCCAGCGTTTACCAATAGATTACCCACGCCAATAAAAAATGCTTCAACCATAGTCTTACTCATAATATGCAGAGTATTAGCACTGAATATCGCATCGACATTTGATGTCAGTTGCGGCCAAGGCTGGGTGACATCTAATTCAATAGCCGGCTGTAAGTTTGGTGATGCTTGCAAATTGAGACGAGCTTGCAAATTAGGCAGATAATGCCGTTGATCGCTTGGTTGCCAGCGGATATGCGGAAGATGGTTAGCAAAATACACGCTATGCTGGCCAGTACCACTGCCTATTTCAAGCAAATGAACGCAACTAGGAAGCCACTTTGTTAATAGCGTTAATATAGGCTGCTGGTTATTTTCACAAGCTTGCGAAAAAGGTAGCTGTTGTAACGTTAATGATTGAGGCATTACGAGATATCAATTCTATCCATTTCTAATTGCTGTAATGCTATCACCGCTTGAGTGCGATTGCGAACACCCAATTTGCGAAATATTGCCGTTGCATGAGCCTTGATGGTGGCTTCTGATACCCCAAAATCATAAGCAATTTGTTTGTTGAGTAATCCTTCGGCAAACATCTGCAGTACGCGATATTGCTGTGGGGTTAAATCAGATAGGCGTGAGGCCATTTTATCGGTTGGATCATCAGAAACCGGCACAATTTGGGTACCTTTGGGTAACCAAATATCACCGTATAACACCGCGTTTAACGCTTCTTCCAACACTTCCATAGACGCTGATTTCGGTATGAATCCGCTACTACCATAATGTATTGCTCGGCTTATGGTATTGATGTCTTCGTGGGCAGAAATCACCACCACAGGAATGTCTGGATGATGGGTTCTAAGGTGGATTAACGTTGAATAACCGTGAGAGCCCGGCATCTGTAGGTCAAGTAAGATTAAGTCAAACGGTTGGTCTTTCTCATCAAGAACATGTTGTAATGCTTCGGCACTATCAGCCTCAAACCATTGCGTGTGTTCAAAGGCATTACTCAGCGCTAGCCTTAAGGCATTACGGAATAATGGATGGTCATCTGCAATAATGATATTTAAATTTTCGAGCTTCATGGCGTTTTTTATTCTATGTTGCACGTGAAGATAAACTCAATGTAACAGAAAAGTAATCGAGTATTCTATTGCTTTGTGCAAGATTATCATTGATTTGAATAAAAACAATCAAACTATAGACTTTAGTCTAGTGAGCGAAATGATGATGCAGCCATCTATCTGACTGCATTTACTGGGGTGTTATTAATTATGTGGCCACACTTGGGTCGGGTTGCGATTTTCATCTACCGCAACAAAAGTAAACACGCCACGTATTGCATGTTCCCTATGATCGCGGTACATATCTTCAACATAAATATTCACTTCAACTTTTAGCGATGTGTTACCAACATGGATCACATTTGCAATCAGCTCAGCCAAGCTGCCAGCGGGTATCGCTTTTTTGAAATCAATCCTATCAGAACTCACGGTTACTAATGATTTACGACAAAAACGTGTAGCGGCAATAAATGCTGTTTCATCCATCCAGGCTAATGCATCACCACCAAATAAGGTGTTATGGTGATTAGTATTAGATGGGAAAATAGCCTTAATAACGCGGGCTTCTGATTGAGCAATACGTGCTGCAATGTCATCAGGGAAATGGTTTTGAGTTTGTGCTGGGTTTTGAGCAAGGGACATACAACGACCTAATGTTATGCGGTTCAATAAAGAATTAAGCGAAAAAGCCGCGCATTGTACTGTATTGAGCGTATTCGTGTCGATGTTGTGGTGCTTATTTGTCGATAAGGCCTCACGATTGTGCAACCTTATGGACAATATGTTGTTTAATAGTAACAACTGAATTATTTGATTAACCTAATGTGCTTAAATGCAGTTGTCGATTGAGTTGATGTCTATTCTGCACAGGCTAATTAATAACGAAGCAATACCGTTGATACTATTTGTTTGTTGGCATTTAGGGTCACAATATATAAACGATCAAATTCACTGGCGTCATCAATCGGTATTTGTTGCTTTGCCCCGAGTTTTTCAACTAAATCTGTCGAAGTATTACTGTGGCCTACCACTAAAATATTACCCTGTTCGGTTAATAACTGCTGGGCAAAGTTTGCCATATTTTGAGGATCATAAACACTTAGCTCCAGGTGTTGATCTTGAGCGACTTGCTTGGCTGTTTCACGGGTACGATTATAATCAGTGGTGTAGACTTTTTGTAATGGGGTCGCCGATAACACTGTTGCTAAACGTAAGGCTCGTAATTGTCCTTGGGCAGACAAACTGGGATTTTTACCAGTACGTTTTTCTGCATGCCTAACGATAAAGATAACGTGATTACTTGTGGCCCCTTTATGGTTAAGATCAACTGATGCCGATTCTGGCGACTGTGCCATTATTGATATGCTCATAAAGCTCATCAAACCAATCAGTATGCTGGTGATTATCTGTTTCATATGGTTAATCCGCTAAGTAATATTCGATGGTTGATACCACACGCACTTGCTTAATGTAGGGCGTATTCTTATCTCTGTTACTGATACTGAATTGCCCTTGAGTAGCTTTTTTAATTTTTCCTAATCGGCTTTGAGAATCTTTAGCAAATTTTTCGGCCACTGAGCGGGCATTGGTGGTCGATTCTTCAATCATTTTTGGCTTAACGTCATTTAATCGGCTGAAAATATACTCGACTTGGGCATCATAGTTATTCTGCGAGAATACAATGCCTGTTTTCCCCAGCTCAGTTAATTGCGGCATGACACCACGCACTTTATCGATGTCATTAGAATAAACCGTAATGGTTTGTGTCGCGGTATAACGCAATTCTATTGGTTGATTACCACCATATTGTTGCGCCAATTTATCGGTAATTGTCGGCGCTGTGAGGGTAATTTCTTTTGGATCGATATGTTGCTCAGTTAAAAAACTGACCACTTGGTTGTTTTGTGCTTCCAGCTGTTTATACAGTTCATCGAGATTATTATTGGCTGCAGTAAATTGGATAGGCCAGATCACAATGTCAGCAGGATATTCATTTTCTGCTAAGCCTTTAACTGTGACACTGCGCTCAAGTAATTTGTATTCAACAATGGCTTGTTTGAGTAACAGACCCAAAGCACCAAAGCCCAGCGCAATGAATATTCCAAAAACAGCAGCACTACGAGACGAACTTTGCATAACAACATCCTTATTAATAGGTAACAGTGTGGCTCGACGAAGGTGACTCTTTGTTGCAGAGAATGAATAGAAGTACCTCATTATCATATAAGGGCATCATTATGGTCAAATAAGGCACTATCAACAATCATCGTCAGTCCAATGAAGGGCGATCATAATCGAATATGGACTCAATATTAGTTTTATGGATTATTTTTAATCCTATTTTTTGCGTATTGTCAGTGTTGCAACAATACTTACAAGCGCAAATAACACAATTGCTATATTGCCTTTATCACTTGGATAACGTTTTAAGCTATTCAATTTACTATATTAAAAAAACTCAATGCTGTGAGCACAACCTCGTCTTAAAGGAATTAATATGTCTTCTCGGTTAACCGCACAGCTTATTCTTCATGGGTTTGATGATTCATTACCAGCATGGCGTCGAGTGATTTTTCAACGATTATTTAGCATATTAGCTTTATTGTGTATTCCGGTTTACATCACCAGTGTCTATTTGTGCGTCGTTAAAAACTTATGGGGCATGGCAATATTTGATACTCTCGCTTATGGAATATTGTTATTCATTTTGTTTTATCCTCGCATTACTGATAGGCAAAAATTTATCGTAGGATGTTACCTTGCGTTTGGTATCGGTATTGGTTTTGTCATTGCTATCGGCCCCTCTGGCGCAGGCTTTTTTTGGCTATTTGCTTTCCCTCCACTGTGCAGCATTTTGCTCGGCGAAAAAATGGCGCTATGGGCTCAAGTTGTCAACGCGATATCGCTATTACTAATCGGTATCGCCTATCAATACCAACTAGTTCATTGGCCTGATGTGAGTGGATTTTCAATCTTGATCTGGTATGTGGTAGCGATTAACTTTTTAGTAACTAATGCCATTGTGACTCAGTCTATATCTTATTTGTTGGGTAAATTAACGCATTCGTTAGCATCTACTTTGGCCTCACGTAAAGCCACTGTGATGGGATTAGCTAAGTTAGCTGAGTACCGTGATAATGAAACGGGGGCGCATTTAATCAGAATGCAGCAGTATGCCAATATGCTGGCAAAACAACGATTAACTGATGAGCATGTTCCACAAGAATTAACCGAAGCTTTTATTCAAGAAATAAGCCTCTCAGCCATTTTGCATGATATAGGTAAAGTGGGTATTGCCGATCATATCTTATTAAAACCTGGACGCTTAACGGCAGAAGAGTTCGAGCAAATTAAGGCGCATCCAGTGATAGGTGAAAAAGTACTGAATAGTCTATTAGCCTATGCCCCAGAATGTTCATTTATTCGGATGGGGCGCGACATTGCCGGAGCTCACCATGAAAAGTGGGATGGCAGCGGCTATCCTAAGGGGTTAATCGGTGATGCCATTCCCTTGTCTGCGAGAATAGTGGCTCTGGTTGATGTATATGACGCATTAACATCACCACGCTGTTACAAGAGGCCATTTAGCCATGAAGAAGCGATGACGCTTATTTTAGAAGGTAAAGGTAAACATTTTGACCCTGAGTTAGTCGACAGCTTGGTGATGATCAGTGAACAGTTTGCCGTATTGTCTAAAGCCTCTTTACTAGAACAAGAGTAATAGGATGGATTTAAGACTATAAATGACAATGCCAGTCATAAATGACTGGCATTGGTAAACGTTCATCAAGCTGCTCAACTAGCGAATAAGTCAGTAAGGACTTATTGTGCGAGTAAGGCTTTACGCTCTCTTGATGCTTGAGCTAAATCACGTAACAGTTTTTCTGAATCAGCCCAATGTAAACAGGCATCGGTAATACTTTGACCATAAACTAAAGGTTCGCCTTTAACGACTTTTTGATTACCTTCAATCATAAAGCTTTCTGCCATAATACCGGCGATAGCTGTGCTACCACTGCGCAGTTGCGCTATGATGCTATCGGCAACATTTAACTGATTTTTATGCTGTTTTTCACTGTTGCCGTGGCTAAAGTCAACCACCATACGCTGAGTTACACCCACTTGTTCAAGTTGGGCGCGAGCCACTTCAATGTCCTCTGCACAATAGTTTGGTGTTTTGCCACCACGTAAAATAATATGCCCAAATGGATTGCCGTGAGTACGATATACCGCCATGGCGCCATCTTTATCCGGAGAATAAAAAATATGTGGAGCTTGGGCTGCGCGAACGGCGTCAACAGCGATATTAATGTTACCGTCGGTACCATTTTTAAAGCCCACAGGACAGGACAACGCAGACGCCATTTCACGGTGAATTTGGCTTTCGGTGGTACGTGCGCCAATAGCGCCCCAAGTGATTAAGTCAGCAATATATTGACCGTTTACCATGTCTAAAAATTCAGTGGCGATAGGCAGTTTTAATTCGGTGATCTGCTGCAATAGCTCACGCGCCAAGCGCAAGCCTTTGTTGGGGCTAAAGCTGCCGTCTAAATCAGGATCCGAAATTAATCCCTTCCAGCCAACAATAGTGCGAGGCTTTTCAAAATAGACCCGCATCAGAATGCATAAGTCATCTTTTAGTTCGTGGTGAAGTGCCGATAAGCGCTCGGCATATTCAAGTGCCGCTTTGGTATCGTGAATTGAACAAGGGCCAATAATGACTAATAAGCGTTGGTCTTCACCGGCAATAATGGCTTCAACTTCTCGGCGCTGTGCAACAAGATAGTCTGCAGCATCTTGAGTCAAAGGGTATTCTGATGCCAGTTGAGCGGGTGAAATGACTTTGCTTAAAAGGGTAGTTCGTAGTTCATCTGTTTTAATTGTCATGCATATTACCGAGAAATCGTGAGATGCATCAGCATCATATTACTCGGGATTATATACCCAAAGAAGTTCAAGATGCGAGGCTTAGCCTCGGATTCTCTGGCTGAATAAACAGATTGCTGTAAACGGCTTACCCGAATTAAGCGAGTCAGTCTGGGTTTGAAAGCCTATTTACAGCGTATTTTATTGTTTATAAATTAGAACATGTGACGTTCTAAACCGGTTATATCAATAATTTTTGTGGCAATTTCTTCAACCGAATGATTGGTGGTATTCACAAAGGGGATACGTTCTTTTTTATACATCATTTCCACTTCTTTCACTTCAAGCTTGCATTGTCTTAATGATGAGTAACGGCTGTTTTCCATTCGGCTTTGACGAATTTCATGCAAACGATGGGGGTCGATTGTTAAGCCAAATAATTTGGATTTATTGCGTTTTAATGCCTCAGGTAGCTGAAGGTTATCCATATCATCTTCAGTAAACGGGTAGTTTGCAGCCTTTATACCAAACTGCATCGACAGATATAAACTGGAGGGGGTTTTACCACAGCGAGATACGCCCAATAAAATGATATCGGCTTTATCCATGTGTTTCATGGTTTGGCCATCGTCGTTTTCCATTGTGTAGTTAATCGCATCTATACGAGTTTCGTAACCGTGGTTACTTTTACCATGAGTTCGATGCAATAAAGGCTTCGCTTGCACGCCCAAGTGTTGTTCTAATGGAGCAACAAAGGTATTCAAAAAGTCATAATCGACACATTCGCTTGAAAAAATCACATTGCGGATTTCCGGATTAATGATTGAGTGGAACACAAGTGGTCTTACACCTGTTGTAATAAAACAATCATTTATTTGTTGCTTCACTTTTTGTGCTTTCTGAATCGTTTCCACAAACGGAATCGTAAGTGCTTCAAATTCTATGGGAAATTGCGAAAGCACCGCATGCCCAAAAACCTCAGCTGTGATCGCGGTCCCATCTGAAATGTAGAATACTTTTGGTGTCATTCTGACCTCTTGTAGTAATAAAATTACAAATAAAATTATAGATTTACGCGTGTTGTATGGGAGTGTAAGATGCTATTGCCCTCGTGTGAAGTGGCCACTGAAATAAAAACTTGCGGAGATAAAACTGTGCAGCAATACGTACTCTGGTATCAAGAATTAGGCATGGGTGATGTAAACAAGGTTGGCGGTAAAAACGCATCCCTTGGTGAGATGATCAGCAATCTGGCTAATGCAGGGGTTCAAGTTCCTGGCGGTTTTGCAACGACCTCTCATGCGTTCAATGAGTTCCTTGAACAAAGTGGAGTTAACCAGAAAATTTTTGACATTCTGGCGACATTGGATGTTGATGATGTCAATGAACTGGCAAAAGTAGGTGCCCAGATCAGACAATGGGTTATTGAAACCCCATTTCAACCCGCATTAGAAGACGCGATTCGCGAAGCTTACGAGCAATTGTCGAGCGAAACGAAAGAAGCATCATTTGCTGTGCGTTCTTCAGCCACTGCTGAAGATATGCCTGATGCATCTTTTGCTGGTCAACAAGAAACCTTCCTCAACGTTAAAGGGTTCGATGCTGTTATGCTGGCAATTAAGCATGTATACGCATCACTGTTTAACGACCGTGCAATTTCTTACCGTGTCCACCAAGGTTATGAACATCAAGGTGTCGCTTTATCTGCTGGCGTACAACGTATGGTCCGTTCAGACAAAGCCGCATCTGGGGTGATGTTCACTATGGATACTGAGTCAGGTAATAATGACGTCGTATTTATCACTTCATCTTTTGGTTTAGGTGAAATGGTTGTACAAGGTGCTGTTAACCCTGATGAATTCTATGTGCACAAACCTATTTTAGCGCAAGGCCATCAGGCTGTTGTGCGTCGTAACATCGGCAGTAAGTTGATTCAGATGGTTTACTCTGATGATGCAGGCCATGGTAAGCAAGTTAAAATTGAAGACGTTGCTGCAGAGCAACGTCGTGTATTCTCGATTAATGATGAAGAAGTCATGGAGCTTGCTAAGCAAGCCATGGTGATTGAAAAGCATTATGGTCGTGCAATGGATATCGAATGGGCCAAAGACGGTAACGACGGAAAGTTATATATTGTCCAAGCTCGTCCAGAAACCGTTCGTAGCCGTGAAGATGTGCAGTTAATTGAACGTTATCACTTAAAAACCAAAGGCGAGGTGATCTGTGAAGGTCGTGCTATTGGCCATAAGATTGGTACTGGTGTCGCCAAGGTATTAACCTCTATCGACCAGATGGATCAAATTGAGCCAGGTGATGTGTTAGTGACTGACATGACAGACCCAGATTGGGAACCTATCATGAAACGTGCTAGTGCCATTGTAACCAACCGTGGTGGCCGTACTTGCCATGCTGCGATTATTGCACGTGAACTAGGTGTTCCTGCTGTTGTAGGTTGTGGTGATGTGACTGACCGCATTAAGACTGGCGACATAGTTACCGTATCTTGTGCTGAAGGTGATACTGGCTTAATTTTCTCGGGTAAACAAGAGTTTGAAATCGTCACTAACCGTGTTGATACCTTACCGCCTTTACCAATGAAAATTATGATGAATGTGGGTAACCCTGATCGTGCATTTGACTTTGCTCGTTTACCTAACGAAGGTGTGGGTTTAGCGCGTTTAGAGTTTATCATTAACCGCATGATTGGTATTCATCCTAAAGCGTTGCTTGACTTCAATGGCCAAACTGCTGAGCTACAGACCGAAATTAATGAAATGATCGCTGGGTATGACTCGCCAGTTGAGTTTTATGTTGCGCGTCTAGTTGAAGGTATCGCGACTATCGCATCGGCTTTTTATCCGAAGAAAGTTATCGTACGTATGTCAGACTTTAAGTCTAACGAGTATGCAAACTTAGTCGGTGGTGATCGTTACGAGCCAGATGAAGAAAATCCAATGTTGGGCTTCCGTGGTGCGAGCCGTTATATTTCTGAATCATTCCGCGATTGTTTCGCGCTCGAATGTGAAGCGATTAAACGTGTTCGTAATCAAATGGGCTTAACCAATGTTGAAGTGATGATCCCATTTGTGCGTACCGTAAACGAAGCATCTCAAGTTATTGAGTTACTAAAAGAACAAGGCTTAGAGCGCGGTAAAGATGGCTTACGCGTTATCATGATGTGTGAACTACCTTCAAACGCCTTGCTAGCTGACCAGTTCCTTGAGCATTTTGATGGTTTCTCTATCGGTTCAAACGATTTAACTCAGTTAACATTAGGGCTTGATCGTGACTCAGGAATCATCAGTCACTTGTTTGATGAGCGTAATGATGCGGTTAAAGCATTATTAGCCATGGCGATTAAAGCGGCTAAAGCGAAAGGTGCTTACGTCGGTATTTGTGGTCAAGGTCCTTCAGACCATTCTGATTTTGCTGCATGGTTAGTTGAGCAAGGTATTGATTCTGTATCGCTTAATCCTGATACCGTTATCGATACTTGGTTATATTTAGCTGAAGCTCATGGCTAAATTATGCTAAAAATTGCTGGTGGATTGTCTGCCTAACATGCAATTTTATCAAGTTGTTAGAAAAGCCGCTTTTTAGCGGCTTTTTTTTGTTTATAATGGCTGCAATATGCCAATAAATAATAAGTCCTCTATGTTACCTTTACTATCACATAAACAAACATTAGAACCTATCTATCTTGAGTATCTTGACGCGCTGGAGCAAAGCGAGTTTGAAGGTGAAATAGACAAGCGCTACAGTGCGCGGCTTATTCAGGCAACCGATAATTCTGTGTATCAATTTTTGCCACAAGCGGTGATTTATCCTTTACATCAACAAGATGTCGAGTTGGTATTATCGTTAGCGGCGCAACCTCAATACAAAGCTGTGACTTTCAGTGCGCGCGGCGGTGGAACGGGAACTAATGGCCAGTCATTAACCCACGGCTTGATTTTAGATGTGTCGCGGCACATGAACCAAGTACTCGAGATTAATGTCAAAGAGGGTTGGGCTAGGGTACAAGCAGGCGTAGTCAAAGATGCGTTAAATGATGCTTTGCGCCCGCACGGCTTCTTTTTTAGTCCAGATTTATCTACGTCAAACCGCGCGACAGTTGGCGGCATGGTTAACACCGATGCCTCTGGTGCGGGGTCACTGGTTTACGGTAAAACATCGGATCATGTCTTAGGACTAACCAGTGTTCTCATTGATGGCAGTGTACTCACTACTACGCCGATAGATCATGACAAAGTTGATCAACACCCTTTTGCTGCTAATCAACTTGGCAATGCCATTGCTAGCCAAGTAGCAGCTTTATGCTTACAAAAACGTGACACCATTATTGAACGTTTCCCTAAATTGAACCGATTTTTAACTGGTTATGATTTAAAGCACGTGTGGAATGACGACCTAAGCCAGTTTGATTTATCGCGCATTTTAGCTGGCTCCGAAGGGACGCTGGCGGTGCTCACCGAAACCAAGCTTAATCTAACGCCATTACCGAAAACGCGCATGATGGTGAATATTAAGTATGACTCCTTTGAGTCAGCGTTACGTCATGCCCCATCATTAGTTAAAGCCAGTGCCACAGTTGTTGAGACTGTTGATTCCAAGGTACTTAACCTTGCTCGCGAAGACATTATTTGGCACTCGGTGGCCGATCACATTAAAGCCGTACCGAATAAGATCATCGAAGGTCTTAACATGGTTGAATTTGCTGGTGAAGATGATGAAGTTAAACATAAAGTTTCCCTATTAGAAGAAATGCTCAGCGGACAACTCAGTCAACCTCAGTTTGGTTTAGTCGGTTTTCAAATCATTACCCACAGAAGTGATATTGACAGTATTTACGCCATGCGTAAAAAGGCCGTTGGCTTATTAGGTGCCACCAAAGGCACCCGTAAGCCGCTAGCCTTTGCTGAAGATACCGCGGTGCCTCCAGAACACTTAGCCGACTATATTATGGAGTTTCGGGCACTGCTTGATAGCCATAATTTGCAGTACGGCATGTTTGGTCATGTCGATGCAGGCGTACTTCATGTGCGTCCGGCGCTTGATATGTGCGATGTCGCCGATGAACAATTACTCAAAGTGATATCTGATCAAGTGGCTGCATTAACGCTAAAATATGGCGGTTTAATGTGGGGCGAACACGGCAAAGGGGTTCGCGGTGAATATGGCCCCGCGGTGTTTGGCGAAGAACTCTACGGAGTACTTGAACAGATTAAAGGATTATTTGACCCTGACAATCGCTTAAACCCTGGTAAATTAGTCGCGCCACCTCAATCTGGCCCACTACTGTTTAATGTTGACAGTGCCAAACGTGGCAGTTTCGATAGACAAATCCCAGTGCAAGTGCGTAATGCTTTTCCTGACGTGATGAACTGTAATGGTAATGGATTGTGTTTTAACTACAGCAGCTATTCGCCTATGTGTCCGTCGTTTAAGGTCACTGGTGATCGAGTACAATCACCAAAAGGGCGTGCCGGGTTAATGCGTGAATGGTTACGTTTGCTTGAAGCTGAAGGCGTTGATGTTGACGCGCTGGCAAAGTCGAAGCCACTTGGCTGGATGCAACGTACTCAAAATACCTTAAATAACCAACGTGATTATGACTATTCGCACGAAGTCATGGAATCTCTTAAAGGCTGTTTAGCCTGTAAAGCTTGTTCAGGTCAGTGTCCGGTTAAGGTCGATGTACCAAAGTTTAGGGCGCAGTTTTTCAATATTTACTACAAACGTTATTTGCGTCCGGCTAAAGATTATCTGGTTGCAGGAATCGAAGATTCATTGCCGTTAATGGCAGCTATGCCTAAATTGACTAATTTAGCTTCGCAAAATCCGTTGAGTAAATGGGTGATTAAAAAAACGATTGGGTATGTTGATGCCCCCCAACTATCTGTGCCGACACTTAAACAGCGTTTAGACGGGCATTCTAGTCGTGGTTATGATTTGGATTCTTTGTACACCATCCCAGAAGACCAGCGCAATCAGTATGTGCTAGTTGTACAAGACCCGTTTAACAGCTTTTATGATGCTGACTTAGTTTATCGCTTTATTCAATTAATCGAAAAGCTCGGCTTTAAGCCGGTTTTACTGCCATTTAAACCCAATGGTAAACCGACCCATATAAAAGGCTTTTTAGACAAGTTTGCCAAAACAGCGCAAAACAGTGCTGATTTCTTAAACCGTGTACATGCCCTTGGTATGCCGATGGTCGGCTTAGACCCTGCTTTGGTATTGTGTTATCGCGATGAGTATAAAGAAGCCCTCGGCATGCGCCGTGGTCCCTTTGAGGTGCTATTAGCCAATGAATGGTTAATGGATGTTGTTGCAAATCGAAAAGAAGCGACAACGTTAGCCAATGATGCGCCACAATATACCTGGTTTAGTCATTGTACAGAATCTACCGCAAAGCCTAATACCGCTAATGAATGGAAAGCCATTTTTAATCATTTTGGCGCAAACTTGAGCAGTGTTAATTTAGGCTGTTGTGGGATGGCTGGCACCTACGGCCATGAACTTGAAAACCTTGAACGCTCTGAAAAACTGTTTGAAATGTCTTGGCAATCTAGCATTGAAAAAATAGCTGAACAAAGTCAAGTTTTGGTGTCGGGCTATTCTTGTCGTAGTCAAGTTAAGCGCTTTGCAGGCTTTAAACCTCAGCACCCAATTGAAGCCTTGCTCAAGTTAATGGCATAAAGGTATCAGCATAATGACAGATGAAACAGCAGCATTAGCTTCGTTTACCCAGCCTGATGGAGTGGCGCTGTGCAATGATGATGCACTGTTTCACATCCAAGCTAATGGCGATTGGTTATATTTAGACAGTCCGTTGCCCGCAAAATTTGCGGCTTTATTCAGCAGTATTTTACATTGTATCGATGGCGAGTATTTCTTAATGACTCCGGTGGAGAAGGTGAGAGTCTCTGTTGAGGCATATCCTTTACTGCTGGTGGACTATCAAGCTAATTCTGTTGATGTTAATGACAGTATTAAGCTGATATTTACCAATAGCATAGGTAAACAGCATTCCGTTGTTGATCGTGCTGATATCATAGTCACCGATGATGGTATATATGTACCATTAGTTCGCGGCTTGGTCGGGCAATTGAATCGAGCCTGCTACTATCGTTATATTAATGAATATTTATCTTTTGACTAAAAGCGCTTTTTTTAACGTATAGAGATGGTAATGTAAACATGTTCAAGTGTGGTTAGCTGCTGTATAGGCCAATATGGTAATAGGGCCAAAACATCCCACTGACGATGTAGGAGGTTTCATTTGAAACGCTTTGAAAGTTTAAGTTACCTGATTTCTCATCTGAATATTGCTTTGCAGCAAGAAATCGATACGCGCTTAAAGCGCTACGATTTAGACAGTAAACTTTGGCCGGTATTGTTTACCTTGTGGCAAGAAGAGGGCTTAAGCCAAACTGAGCTTTCTAAACGTTGTGATGTGGCAAATTACACCATGACCCGTCTGCTCGACCATCTGCAAGTTCAGGGGTTCATTACCCGTCATCAAGAAGCGGACAACCGCCGTGCATTTCAAATATTTCTAACCGACAACGGTAAAGCGTTGCAACAAGATTTACTTCACGAGGCTGCGTGGGTTAATGAACGATTTTTAGAAGCGCTGACAGATTCTGAGCAGTACGAGTTTATGCGTTTGTTGAATAAAGTGAATAAATTTAACCAATAACATATTGTTTTTGGTTACTAAGACCATAGGGCTTCACCGAGGCAAAATGAAGCTTGCCAGTTTCTATCCTGCAATAGCTAAAGGGCGAGCAACAAGGATCAACCAAGGTTTTTTGCAGCCCCCCGCATTTTTGTACATCATTTATCGCGATGCTCATTTATTCATTTATTGAATGGAAGTTAGCCAGTAACCATATCTATTTCTAATGAGAAAACCATCATGGCTTTTAACGATTTATTTAGACTCAGTTCCCATGCGGTGATCACCAATGACGATGGACAAGTGCTGTTGTTAAAAGCCAATTATGGTAATAAACATTGGGGTCTGCCTGGTGGTGGGCTTGATCCTAATGAAACCATACATCAGGCGCTGCAGCGTGAATGTATGGAAGAGCTGGGTTATGCTGTGACGATAAATTATCTCTCTGGGGTGTACTTTCACAGTGCTTATCAATCTCAAGCGTTTATATTTCGTTGCCAGCTACCAGAGTCGGCTCAAATTATCTTAAGTGATGAACACAGTGAATATGCTTATTTCGCTGTTGCCGATCTACCTGCAGTGCAACAACAGCGAATCAATGAGTGTTTAGCTTTTAGTGGTGTGGTGACTAGTGCTGCCTTCTAATACCGCTAAGGCTCACAACAGTGGTTATCTTTATCGTCAATCAATTAACAATACATTGGCATAAGATTATGGGTTGAACATTCCTTTTAATACTATGTCATCGTAAGCGACAAAGCCTAAAATATTACCAGATTCAATCACTGGAGCTTTGTTTATATTGAAACGTTCAAATAAGCGTGCGGTATAGCGCACATCCATGTCTGCAGAAACAGCAAATACCGGTTTAATCATGATTTCATAAATGTTGGTGCGCTCAGGTGATTTGTCCCTGGCTAAAACTTTTCGGGCAATATCACTCATTAATACCATGCCATATTCGTCATGTTCATTGCGCTTATTGACCACTAAAATGTTCACTTTTTTACTGACGGCAACTTCAATGGCTTCTGCTACCGTATGCATTCCATCGATCATAGCGTAATGGTTATTCATTACATCGCGATTGCGAGTCGGGATTGTGCTACTCATATTTGATCCTCAATGTCTTTACTTAGCTTTTCAACTTGATGCGCCACACCAACGGCGTCTTCAACATCAATTTGAATCGCAATACCTTTACCAGAATTGGTGTCAAATTCACCTACTTTTGCAATAGTTTCTAGAATATGCCGACTCATGTGTTCTTCTACCAGCCATAAGATCACATCCCGCTGCACATCTAAGGTCAGTCCCATAAAGGTTTTCTTTTTTTCTAATCCTTCACCTCGGGCATGATTAATTACCGTAGCGCCAGTTGCGCCAGCGATACGCGCTGCATCGAGTACCTTGTCGGTACAGTCATCATCGACAAAGGCGACAATTAATTTAAAGCGCATAGGTTACTCCTTAATGGCTTTTCGTTTTGATAAGTAATCAACCACTTGGGCATAGCCCATCACAGTGATCATCGGAAATAAGCTGGCAAAGGCGATTAAACCAAACCCATCAATCAATGGATTACGCCCTTCAACATTAGTAGCAAGCCCAAGGCCTAATGCGGCGACAAGCGGAACAGTCACAGTAGAGGTTGTTACGCCTCCGGAGTCATAGGCTAATGGCACAATCATTTTAGGGGCGTAAAATGTTTGGATCACCACCACCACGTAGCCGGCCATAATGTAGTAATGAATGGGGTCGCCAACCACAATGCGAAAACAGCCTAAAGTGATGCCGATAGCGACTCCAAGTGCCACTGACATTCGCAAACCTTGAATGCCTATGGTGCCACCGGACACTTGGTTAGCTTTAATGGCCACAGCTATGAGTGAGGGTTCAGCAATTGTGGTACTAAAACCTATTGCTGCAGCAAATACATACACCCAAAAATAGTCTTGCCAAATGAACGGCGTATTATTACCGTCAGGATGTAAAAATGCGCTGGTGGTGAGTTGATTGGCCATGCTTTCACCAATAGGGAATAGCGCAAGTTGTAAGCCTACTAAGAAAAATGTTAGCCCAATAATGACATACACAAAGCCGAGTAGTACTTTGCGCCATTGGCTAACGGGACGTTTTAGTACGCCTAATTGAAAGCCAAACAAAATCACCGCAATGGGGATCACATCGCGAGCGGTCAGTAACAGAGTGGACATCAGTTCATTAAACAAATATACGCCTTCTTCTTTTGATGATACTACTTAATTTAAAAATACCATGCCGTACAGCAATACAAAAATCATCGGACTAAGGCTGGCAAAAGCAATCAAACCAAAGCCATCAATCATCGGATTACGGCCTTTAATGACGCTGGCTAAGCCAACGCCCAGAGCGGTGACTAACGGAACCGTAATGGTCGATGTAGTGACGCCGCCAGAGTCGTAAGCAATACCTATGATATTAGCTGGAGCAAAGCTGGTAAGGATCATCACCAATACGTAACCGCCAATAATAAGATAATGAATTGGCCAACCTTTAAGGATACGGATCACCCCCAGTAAAATCGCGAGCCCAACCGAAACGGCAACAGTTAACCTTAATCCCATGGAATATGAGCTCATTGCTTGTCCATTGGATTCTATGGCGCCAGCATCAGCGGCAACCTGTGCGGCTTCGTTTGCCACGGCAGTCAGTGCTGGCTCTGCTAATGTGGTCCCAAAACCTAATGAGAAAGAGAAAATAATTAACCAAAATACACTGCCTTTTCGGGCCAGGGCTTCTGCAAGTGATTCGCCTATAGGAAATAAGCCCATTTCTAAACCAAAGACAAAAAAGGTCAAGCCTAATACAACAAACACTATCCCCACAAGAATAGAGCCAAGTTCTGCCGGTGCTTGATGAAGTACAAATAGTTCAAAAAAACTGACCACTAAGATAATCGGAATAAGATCTTTAAAACTGCTTAGCATGGCGTGGAGCAATTTCATGATGGCTGACATCTTGGCTCCTGTAGTTTTTGGTCATTATTATCATTGGTGCCGGTGTTATTATATGGGCCTATACCATCGTAGGCGGCGTCATTCAGTTTGGCAATTAAGAGAGATTAAACAACATATTGTTTACAAAAGTTTTCATTAAGTTGACGTGAGTCATAAAAATGATCCAAACTGTTTAAGATATCGATAATGGCTCACATTGTGCAAAGAATGACGAAGGGCCAAGGATAAAAAATAAAAAGGATTTAGACAGTAATGAAAACACTTTTACGTATATCAATAGCCGCGGCGTTTGTGAGTCAGTTTGCTTATGCAGAACCTGCCGACATAGACAGCTTTTCTCAAGCTTACCAGCAATACAATGTTTCTCTTGAAAGCCACAATAACCAAGATACGCTGAAATATGCGCAACAAGCCTATGAGTTAGGCCAAATCAAGTTTGGTCAAGATAGCTTTGATAGCGCTAAGTTAGCCATCAATTATGCAAATGCGTTAATGGTTGAACCAAAGAACAACAATCAGGGTCGTGTTATTGAAGATGAAGCGACACTTAAGGCGCATCAATTATTTACATCTGCATTAGCCGTATACCGAGAAAACGTGACGGATAATGGCATCGAGTTAATTGATCCTTTGGTTGGGTTAGCTGAATCGACAACAGATGATAAATACGCGAAAACGTTATTATTTGAAGCAATTGAGATTGCTGATAAAGCTGACAATCAGTTGACGGTTGCCGAAGTGAAACTCATCGCGTTTCATCGCTTATCACGCACCGAGTATTATACTCGTAAAGTGAGAGATTTTGCGTTTGATGCTTATGATATTTATAGCCGTAAATTACCAGAAGATGCCATAAAACGAGTTGATGCTACTTACCTAGCTGGTGCGTTATATGAAGCTATGGGTAAGCCAACTCAAGCTATCGACAATTTAGTTGAAGTTATCAAACAATATCAGGCATTGCCTTATAGTCATCCCTATGAGCTTCGTGCGCATGCCTTGTTAGTGAAACTGTATGAACAAAAAGGCCTTGGCGATAAAGCTACTGAGCATTGCGTTGCAATTGGTAAAATGACTCCATGGAATGACCAACAAGAACAAACCCCGTTATTTAGAAAACCACCTAATTACCCTCAATCATATGCCCAAAGAAGAAAATCTGGTTGGGTGCAAGTTGAGTTTACGGTTGATGCAAATGGCTTTGTTAAATCGCCGGAGATTATTGACTCTAAAGGTGGTGTCCAGTTTGAAAAAGAATCGATAGAAGCACTTAGCCAGTGGCGTTATGCACCTAAATTTGTTGATGGCAAGCCAACAGAAGCAAAGTCTACTGTCCAGCTTGAGTTCACTATAGGTTAATAGCTCAATCAGCTGGTTTTATACTAATCCCATTAGATATGTTTAGTTAACTCAGCCAATACACGCTCAACATGGCAATGCACAAGACAACAAAGCTAGTTTCAATCAGAAACTGGCTTTTTTGTAGCTGTTTTTTACCTTGCTTTAAAATAGTAACGAGTTGGTTTTGTTTATAAATACGGCACGAGACTAATTCTGTCTGTGGATCAACAATTAATTGGAATCGGCATTTTTTACCATTATTAAGCAGCACGTCATGCATACTTTGTAGGCCAAAGTTGAATTTTCGTGACACGACTTTGCCGTTAATAAATACCCGCTCTAGTCCACACCAATTACTTGCTTGTAGCTCAATATTGTCTTGATTGAGATGGTAAGTAAACTTAATCATAATGCCGTCCTTATCACATGATACTCGCGAGCCCTGTGTACAATAAAAGCAGAGTAATGTGACATTTTCCAGCATATAAATATGAACAATTTACGAAATGTAGCTATCTAGTTGGCCAGCTTAATAATATTTATTTTTTACAGATTCGGTTGCAAAAATGGGTTTTATGTACGCCTTAATATTAGCTATCTATGATGAATTAAGCGTGCCGGGAGTGGCACAATAAGCAATTAAGTTAGCGGGTAAAAAAGCGACGACAAGCATAATTCAAACAGCAGCATTACGAGTAGTATATCTGGAGGGTTAATTAGATTTTGCTATGACGTTGATTGCTAATATTAGCCATCGCTTCAGCGAGATGGTCATCAGAATTTATCGAACGCAATAGGCATTTAATAGATCTTTCCAAGTAATAATACCGACAATGATGTTGTTTTCTAATACTGGTAAGCAGCCTATATCATTGTCTAGAATCATTTTAGTTGCTTGGTTAATATCGCAATGAGGGGCAATAGTGATCGGGTTGTGAGTCATGACTTGATGAACCCTTTTTTGCAGGGTTTCTGTGTCTCGAATGAGCTCAGCTGCGGTACCAATATTAGGACTAAGCGCCCGTAAAAAGTCCCGATGAGACAAGATGCCACTCAATTTCTCGTTATCAACCACGAGCAAATGATGAAAGCTGACATTGTCAAAAATTTCTTTGGCAAGTACCAGGCGATCATCCATTTCTATGGTAACCACTCGAGTTGTCATGATGTCCGAGACACTGATACGGTTAGTCGTGCTATCTGATAATGTCTCTGTCAGCATTTCGGTAGAAGTTGTCATAAGCGATTCTCCACATATTTATTCTTTTATATCAGATAAATATCAGTGTAACAATCATTTAACGGCCAATGACAGTTGCTTACTCAGGTTAGTGCGCGATTGGCTCACGATGCAATTTTGTTTTCGGGTAAATGCCCCGCTAAATATTTTTGATATTTAATCGGTTTTAATTGATGGATATCGACTAACACTAAACCATCGATACAGTCACCAAACTCTGCATCAATACCAAAGTCTAAAAACTGAACGCCTTGGTTATCACACAGTTCACCATATTGCTTAAATAGTGTCGGTACTGATACAGCCATATTTGCAAGTGTCCGTTTGAGTATTTTAAAGTTTTCAGCATAGTCACTGCCATTAAATAGCTGGTGTAATTGATGCTGACGTTCGTCAGTGAATTGATATGAATTAAATGAGCTGGCTAAAACATCTTGGGTAGCAAATTGATGTTTATAAAAAAACACCAACATTTCTTTGGCTTGTACGGGTAAATTGTCGCTTAATGATACTGGACCAAAGAGGAAACGATACTGGGGATTGTTAATTAAAAATGCCCCAATACCTTGCCATAAATATTCTAAGCTACGACGCCCCCAATATTTAGGTTGCACAAAACTGCGACCTAGCTCGAGTCCTTGGTCAAAATAGGGAGCAAACGCATCGTGGTATTCAAATAATGACTGACTATAGAGGCTGTTTTTACCAATGGTTTCATGTAGCATTTTGGCACTGGCAAAACGGTAAGAGCCAACAATCTCTAACTCATCCTTGTCCCATAACACTAAATGATAGTAATGATTATCATATTTGTCGGTATCACGTCGCTTACCTGTACCTTCGCCCACCGCTCTAAATGCAATTTCACGAAGCCTGCCAATCTCACGCATAATCGCACTGCTTTGACTATGCTTGTATAAATAGATTTGTTTGTTGTCTTGGGTCTGCCCCAGTAATTCACATTGTTGTAGCGCTTGTTGAAGCTCACTGCGTTTTTCTGGATGGGCAATGGCATTCTGAGTTATAAATAATGGGCTGCGATTTTTACCAATGCGGTATAAATGATTTTTAAGCAGTTTTACTTTGGTTTTAAGGGGGAAGTCTTGGCTGCCGACCACTTCCTTGGCAATTAATTGCCCAATTCTCACCGGCATCACATGGTCCATCTGCTTAAACATTTCTTTAACCAGCAGCAAGGTGGCTAATGGTTTGTAGATCATTGATGCACCATAAAATGTGGCTGAGTTTTTTGCATCAACAAATATAGGTAAAAGCGGTGCATTACACGCGCGGGCCATTTTCAAAAAACCACTGTGCCAATGTAAGTCTGTTACGCCTGTAGGGCGCAAGCGTGATACTTCACCTGAGGGGAAAATTAACACCGCACCTTCGTTGTTAAGGTGATGATGGATTTCATTTAAGTGCTGTTTCGGCGTACCGCCAGTCATATTGCGTACTGGCAATAAAATTGAATGCAGTGGCTTAATGGCCATGAGTAATTCATTGGCAACGACTTTGATGTCTGGTCTAACTTGGCTAATTAATTTGATTAACGCTAATGCGTCTAACGAACCAATAGGGTGATTAGCATAGATCACCACACGGCCTTCGATAGGAATATTTTCAATTTCGTTATTAGGCACACTGTAACTGAAATTTAAACATGCAAGAATTTGTTCAACAAAATCGACGCCGGATAAATGCGCGTGTTCATTGGCCATGTCGTTACACTGCTTTTCATGCAGTAAATAGCGCAACATTGCTCTTGTTGGCACGGCTAACCAAGGCTTGTTATGCACATTGGGCAGGTTTTTTTCTACTACATTATCGACAGAAAATATCATATTTTAGCCTTATTTATGCAACGTGTTGGGGCTGAGGCGTAATGATTAACTCGGTTTGTGAAGCGCCGAAATAAATCGTGTTGACAACTTTTGCTTGTAACGTTTGCTCATCCCACTTGAGCAACTCCACGTTACCCGTCAGGGTTTCAGCAATTAAGGTACAATTTTCGACCCAGTCGCCATCATTGGCATAGGTGATAGTGCGATTATTGATAGTGTGCTGTGATAACTCTGGTTGATGGATATGACCACAGATAACCATGTCGACCTGTTGTTTAGCACAATAGCGAAGTACTGCATCTCGATACTGATTAATGGCTTGTTGGGCTTTATTGACCCGCAGCTTTATATAGCTGGCTAATGACCAATACGGATATCCTAAACAGCTTCTAACACTGTGTAATTGGCGGTTTGACCAAAGTAAAACATCATATAAATGGTCACCTAATTTAGCGTAGATCCTGCTGACACAAACTTGGGCGTCAAATTGATCACCATGAAGAATTAAAAAGCGTTTGCCATTAATGGACTGATGGACATACTGTTTGGCGAGGGTAATGCCTCTAAAGTGACTATCTGCGTAGCTTTTAAACGCTTCATCGTGATTACCGGGGATATAGATAACTTGAGTGCCATTACTGGCCAGTTCGAGGATTTTCTGGATGACGTTGTTATGACTTTCAGGCCAAAAGACCCGTTTTTTTAATGCCCAAATATCAATAATATCGCCCACCAGATACAAATATTGGCACTGGCTATGATTTAGAAAATGTAATAAAAATTCTGCTTTGCAATCTATGCTGCCTAAATGCACATCAGAAATCCACAGTGCATGAAAATGCTGGATTTTCCCAGACGTAGTTAAATGAGATAACGGTTGGCGTTGCTGGTTACTCTTATTGCTGTGGGAGTTCATCTGCCTTCACCCTAATACACAGATTGCGTCAGTGTTAACTTAGAGTAGGGCAGTTATTTGACGCTAAGGTGAACGATTTGTTGCAACTTGATTAAGCTTGCTGCTTAAGTTGGGTCATAAAAAAAGGAAATGCCTGAGCATTTCCTTGTACATCAGAGTAAAAATCACTCTTAATCAAGCATATTAATGATTGATATTAACGAGCCGCGTCGATAATCGCTTTAGCCATTTCATCTGCAACTGAGCCTGTGGTGCGATCTTCAGCATCAGCACGCTCAAAAATGGTCAGTAGCGTATTGTAAATCTGTTCTACTTTGGCGGTTGACGCTATAGCATCATAGTTTTTCTCGAACGACACATTGATAATACCGCCAGCGTTTATCACATAATCTGGTGCGTACAAAATACCCATTTGCTTGAGTTTTTCACCATGGCGAACTTCAGCTAACTGGTTGTTGGCACAACCGGCAACTATGGTGGCTTTGAGTAATGGTAAGGTCGTATCGTTAAGTGTTGCACCTAATGCGCATGGCGCATATACATCAACATCTTGGGTATAGATATCTTGCGGTGCGACAAGAGTTGCACCAAATTCGCTAGCAACACGGTCAAGTGAAGCTTGATGAATGTCGGTTACAATCAGCTCAGCGCCTGCTTCGTGTAAATGCTTACACAAGTAGTAACCCACGTGACCGACTCCTTGCACTGACACTTTAATGCCTTGTAGGCTGTCGATACCTCGTTGATGTTTTATCGCAGCTTTAATACCAAGGTAAGTGCCTAAGGCGGTCAGAGGTGATGGATCACCTGATTTACCTTCCAGACCTGCTACGAATTCAGTTTCACGATTGGCTATCATCATGTCTGACGTTGAAACACCAACATCTTCAGCTGAGTAATATTTTCCGCCTAAACTGTTCACAAAGCGTCCGAATGCAAGAAATAACGCTTCGCGGTCGGTGGTTTTCGGATCGGCAATAATAACCGCTTTACCACCACCCATAGTAAGACCGGCCAATGCATTCTTATAAGTCATACCGCGAGAAAGGCGTAATACGTCTGTTAAAGCTTCATCATCCGATTGATAATTCCACATACGACAACCACCTACCGCTGGGCCGAGGTTAGTGTTGTGTACGGCAATGATGGCTTTTAAACCACTTTGCTTATCATGACAAAAGACCACCTGTTCGTGTTCATCGAACGAAACATGATTAAAAACTGCCACGTGACATCTCCGTTTACTAGCTTGTTAAAGTAAAGTTTTGGCACCTGACGCAATTGAGTACATAAGGTGCTAACGACTGCTTGTTATATTTATTGCAGCAAGATAGCATTTAGAGATACTCTCAACAAAGCATGATTTAGTTATTTTTGTGATTAGTGTGGCAATTTAGCTTGCCACTTTACGTAAACGTAAAGTATTTTGTGTTACGTAATTGTTTTTTGATTAAATCGCAGGTAAGTTTTTTGTTCTAATCTGCATTATAACAATAAGATAGGAAGTATTATGACTGAAGAAGTTGCAGAACAGGTTGCACAGCCAACACCAGAGCCAGAAGCATTAAGACAAGAATGGGTGCGAACTCAATTCCAAAAGGCGAATCGTTTTTTGGCTGAAAAAGGGGTGATCCCAAGCAAAGTCCTTGCTGACGAAAGTCGTTATCTTGCACCTTATTTAGCTATTTGGAAGATGGAATCGAAACAACCTAAAAAACAAACCTTTTGGGTGATGTCAGGCGATTTACCGTCGGACTATGTTGATGTGAAAGTGGCCGCAACGGCTCGTGACGCGATTAGACATTTTTCGATGATGTGGCAACTTAAAGCGGAAAACTTGCATAAGTCAGGTGTCACCAAAGATGCTACCCAACTGAAATTTGCGCAGTTATTGGTGTCGCGTGCAGAAAGTCTATATAAAATGCATCAAGATGAAAAATTGTGGGCGTAACAGCCTGAGTCACCAAACTAACGTAACAGACACAAAAAAGGCACTGTTAGTGCCTTTTTTATTATTTTAGCTAAGCGAGATTAATGACCATCACTCAGCTTAGTCGCTTATACGCTATTGCTCAGACGCTTATTCGCAATCGTCTTCTGCTAAGTAGAATAATCCTTGATTGAGTAATCCCGTGATGACATCTAGCGCTGCCACATTGTCAGTGAATAAATGAGCCTCATTAGGGGGAATGCTCACTTGATTGGCCAAAAGTTGTAGCATGTCATTCGGCGCATCAGCAAAGGTGTACACTTCACCGTTAATAAACAAACGTGGTAGGTTATCATTTTCTAAGCGCAAGACTTTTAGACCACCGATACGTTGAATAACCGCACCTTGTTCAATGGCTTCTAATAAATCATCAGCCGTTAATGGCTCTTCGCCTTCACAAATATCCAGTTCAAAACGATTTTGACTGAGTAATTTACCTAACATAGTCTGGTAGCTGGCAGGATCTTGTGCCAACTGCGTCAATAAATCCATGATGCCTTGTTGATGAGTTTGGCTGATAAGGCCGGGTTCTGCTGGCTCGTCAGATGACGTGAAACGCTTCTGCCCCTGGTTGCTGTCAATTAACGCGTCAGCTAATTCAGTTAATAGCTCTTGCTGACTTGGGGCTCTAAATCCAATGGAATACGACATAGCCAGTGATAATGTTTCGCCGCAATGTGGGTATCCTGGTGGAATATAAAGTACATCACCTTTTTGTAAAATCACATCAATAATCGGCTCAAAATCGTCAACCAAAGGCGAGTTTGGATTATCGCCGCGGCGCTTATGTTGCCCTTTATCGCCCACTTTCCAACGACGTTCCCCGTCTCCTTGAATGATAAACACATCGTAATTATCGATATGCGGGCCAACACCACCACCAGGTGTGGCAAATGATGCCATTAAGTCGTCAAAGCGCCAGTCTGGTAAAAATCGGAACGCTTCGACTAAAGCTTGCGAATCTGGGTACCAATGATTGACGGCTTGGACTAATAATTGCCAGTTGTCTTCACCAAATTGGTCGTAGTCTTCAAATGGACCTTGAACAACGTCCCAGTCATCACCTTTGGTCACCACAACACGTGACGATATTTCTTCTTCACAGGCAAGTCCAGCAAGTTCATCTGCTGCGATAGGGTCGTCAAAGTCGACAAAAGCCTGTTTGATCACAAGTGGTTTTTGTTGCCAATGCTGTTTAATAAAGGCTTGGGTATCAATATTTAATGTGTACATGGTTAATCTCAGATCGGGATAATAAATAGGTGCAATATTCTGATTTAGCTTACTTAGCCCATTTCTTAATCCGAGTTGAGATTAGTGAGTCTTAATGAACAATAACGTATTTTCAGCAGAATAATAACAGGTATTTCATACAATAAAAAAGCGGCCACATATGCGACCGCTCATGTTATGCATAAAGCGTGTAAGACTATTTTAGCTCATCAACAAAGGCTTCTGCGCGGCCAATATAGTTTGCTGGGGTCATTTTTTTCAATTCAACTTTTACGTGTTCTGGTAATTCAAGACCATCAATAAATACTGCAAGTTGTGCCGCATCAATACGCTTACCACGTGTCAGTTCTTTTAGTTTCTCATACGGTTTTTCAATGCCGTAACGACGCATAACGGTTTGTACTGGTTCTGCCAGAACTTCCCAGTTTTTGTCTAATTCAGCTAAAAGTTGTGCTTCATTGACTTCTAACTTGCTAATGCCTTTTAAGGTCGCCTGATAAGCTATTAACGAGTGAGCCATACCTACGCCTAAGTTACGTAATACGGTTGAGTCAGTTAGGTCACGTTGCCATCTTGATACCGGTAATTTAGCCGCTAAGTGTTGCATTAGCGCGTTAGCGATACCTAAGTTACCTTCGGAGTTTTCAAAATCAATTGGATTGACTTTGTGCGGCATGGTTGATGAACCAATTTCGCCAGCGATAGTGCGCTGCTTAAAGTGGCCTAGTGCAACATAACCCCAAATATCACGATCAAAATCGATTAGGATGGTGTTGAAACGAGCAATGGCATCGAACAATTCAGCAATGTAATCATGCGGCTCAATTTGGGTGGTATACGCGTTCCAATTAATACCAAGACTGGTTACAAAACGTTGCGACAGCTCATGCCAGTTAACTTCAGGGTAGGCTGAAATGTGGGCATTATAGTTACCCACAGCACCGTTAATTTTACCCATGATTTCAACTGCGTTGATTTGGTTTAATTGACGGTCTAAACGCACAGCAACGTTAGCCATTTCTTTACCAAGTGTTGATGGCGATGCTGGCTGGCCATGGGTTCGCGACATTAGCGGTACGCTTTTATTGTCATGCGCTAATTTTTTGATAGCATCAATAATTTGCTGACACTGTGGTACTAACACTTGCTCGCGCGCTTCTTTTAACATTAAGCCATGAGATAAGTTGTTGATGTCTTCAGAAGTACAGGCAAAGTGCACAAATTCATCGATAGCAACTAGCTCGGCGTTGTCGGCAATTTGCTCTTTAATGAAATACTCAACCGCTTTTACATCGTGATTAGTGGTGCTTTCAATCGCCTTAATACGCAGGGCGTCTTGTTCGCTAAAATTGTCTTTGATGCTGTCTAACAAGGCGAGGGCGGTTTCGCTAAAAGGGGGAACTTCTTCAATCTCTGGGCAGCTAGATAATAGCTTTAACCAATTGATTTCAACTTGAACACGGTACTTAGTAAGACCGAACTCGCTGAAAATCCCTCGTAATGAGGCGGTTTTGCTACCATAACGACCGTCTATCGGAGAGATAGCAGTTAGTGCGGAAAGATCCATTTGAAGCTCCTTGATGAACTTAGTTGTAGGGTGATTCGATTAATTGTTATTTTGGCTTTGTTTTGCTGTGTCAAATATTGCCTTGCGAGCAAACACCAGATGGCGGCGTTTGCCACCTAATTGACGCCATAATACTGCACTGCGCATTGCTGCAAGCAGCAATGCACGAATTTTATGTTGCACCTGAGGTTGTTTTAGGCAATCGGGATTACCCGATATTTGTAATTTAGGCCCTAATTCGCTGATGACATCACTATAAATACTGGCAAAATTGGCCAGGACTTGCTCATCGGTAATGGCAAAGTGTGCTAATTGGCGATGCACTTGATTGATGCGCTCGGCAAGCATGCCCAAACCATTTGGCGAGCGTGCAAGCTTTCGTTCCAGGGTTAACACCCCAACAAGGTAACGAGTGGTTTCGACATCTTTGTTGCTGCCATCCCCAAGCTGATTTTGGATCAATTGGTAACCATTATCTAAAATGGTTTTATCCTGATACACATCTGCCGTGGATTCTGGTTCGGTGACTAAAATAGTGTTAAGAGTTGCCGCTAAGGCGTCTTTGTCACTTTCACCGTGGCGGGCTAAATACTGCACTTGACCGATAGCTTGTAAAATACCGGCAAAAGCCATAGTGCGTTCAAACAAGATGTTGTCTGGAGTTTGGCTCACGGATTATCCTCGGATTAAGGTATCGATTATGCCGCCACCTAAACAGATGTCACCATCATAAAATACTGCTGATTGCCCTGGGGTCACAGCGGCAACGGGTTCATCAAACATCACGGTAATGTTTTCGGCGTCATCATAAGAGAGTGTGCAGCCGACATCACGTTGACGATAACGAGTTTTAACTGTGATATGGCAATGATTGGCGGGACCTTTTCGATCGACCCAATGCAGTTGATTAACTGTCATGCCGTTGGACATCAGGCGAGGGTGGTTGCCCCCTTGCGCTACAATCAACACATTACGGACTAAATCTTTTTCAACCACATACCATGGGTCTTCATTACTGTTTTTAAGTCCACCAATGCCAAGGCCTTTGCGTTGTCCAAGCGTGTGGTACATCAAACCTTGGTGAGTTCCAATGACTTCGCCTTCAGAGGTTTCAATATCTCCAGGCTGTGCAGGTAAATAGGTGGCTAAAAAGTCGGTAAATTTGCGTTCACCGATAAAGCATATGCCAGTGCTGTCTTTTTTGTCGTGAGTAATTAATCCCAGTTTTTGTGCTATTTCGCGAACTTGATGTTTTTCAAGTTCGCCAACCGGGAATAAGCTGCGACTGACTTGTTCATGACTTAAGGTGTATAAAAAATAGCTCTGATCTTTATTACCATCAACACCGCGGAGCATTTCAACGCTGCCATCACTGTTGTCTCGACGGCGGACATAATGGCCCATGGCGATGTAATCGGCGTCTAAAATGTCGTCGGCAAACTCAAGAAAGGCTTTAAATTTGATTTCTTTATTGCACATAATGTCAGGGTTCGGTGTACGGCCCGCTTTGTATTCTGCTAAAAAGTATTCAAATACATTGTCCCAGTATTCTGCAGCAAAATTAACGGTATGCATTTTAATTCCGAGCTTGTCACATACCGATTGTGCATCTTTTAAATCATCGGCCGCTGCGCAATATTCATCAGTGTCGTCTTCTTCCCAGTTTTTCATAAACAGACCTTCAACCTCGTAGCCTTGCTGCATTAACAAGTAAGCTGATACTGAAGAGTCTACGCCGCCGGACATACCGACAATGACTTTTTTACCGTTTGATGCTGGGTTGATTGATGTCATAAATCCTAAAAACCTTGAAGATAGATAGTGTGTATATGGTGCCGCAATGCCAATGTTTCAAGGCAATTGCACTCGATTTTTGTTGGTCGAGATGTTGGATATTGTTGCTTGCACGTATTGAACCGATTGATTCCGATAATGCTGAGTAAACATGACATTTGTGCGGCGCATATTCTATCACGCATTCGCTTAATGGGCTATCTTGAGGTGCAGGCAAATTGCCTGACACCAGTCATTAAAAGTAATCGACATTCAGCAGTGACAGAGGGGTGTGCTGTGATGGGTGGTTTTTATCGGCTTGCTGCACAAAGTCTGCAATACTTTTTACCACTAGCGGGCTACGAAGCTGGCTACCAAGGGCAATGATTTCAGCTAGGCTTAGCCAGTGCGTGGTTATAATGGCACTGTCCAGAGGAAGCGCTTGGCGTTGCTCAGACAGTTCGATACAAAATGTATAGCGCACAAAGGCTAACTCGTCCGAGGCGCTAAATTGGTAGATGCCGACAATGGCTTGAGGTGATAACGCGAGTCCGGTTTCCTCGACTATTTCACGAGCACATGCTTCAATTATCGATTCATTTGCCTCTAAATGCCCAGCCGGTTGATTAAATTTAATGGCACCGTTAATGCGTTCTTCAACCAATAAAAATTTACCTTGGCAGTGGATCACGCAAGCGACAGTGGTATTAGGTTTATAACGTTCAGTCATCTTGTCCTCTTGTATACAGTGTCTGCCAGCGATTACTTTGGTGTGTTGATCAGTTTATATTCACCATTTGGTAAATCATCTAGACACCATTGGCCTATTTTATAACGGATTAGTCTTAAGGTTGGATGGCCGACATGTGCCGTCATGCGCCTTACTTGGCGATTTCGACCTTCACAAATCTGTACTTCTAGCCAGCTTGTTGGAATGGCTTTGCGCTCACGCACTGGTGGGTTTCTGGGCCAAACCGCGGGTGAGTCCATCAGACTGACTTTTGCAGGTAAGGTCATACCATCTTTTAATTCTACGCCATTACAAAGTGCGTTAATGGTGTCAATTGACGGCTCACCTTCAACTTGGACCCAATAGGTTTTGAAGGTTTTTTTAGCTGGATGAGTCAACTTTGCCTGCAATTGCCCGTCGTTGGTGAGTAACAATAAACCTTCACTGTCACGGTCTAAACGCCCGGCAGCATAAACATCTGCAACTGGAATAAAGTCTTTTAATGTTTGCCGGCCTGCTTCATCGGTAAATTGGCACAACACATCAAAAGGTTTATTAAATAACACAATGAGTGGATTTTCAGGTCGAGGTTTTTGCGGCGGACGCGATTTCACCCTGCTGCGATTGCCAGCTTTTGTCGACATGTCTGCTTTGTAGGGAGATGTTTTTTTGAATGGACTCAATTTACCGATTTTTGCCATAAAGGTATGGTTAACATCCTTTGCTAATACGAGTGAGTGATAAGTAAGCGAATATAAATCAATTTATGTTAGTTTACTGCGTATTCGCCCTTAGTGGAATTTGAAAATTATTAAGAATGATCTATGATGTCCGCCTAAAAATTGTGATCTGTGCCTAATTTATCATTCTGAGCTGGCGAATTTAACCGTCAAATCTCAGAGGTTTGAGAACAAAATATAATAAAAAATGGGATAGGGGATTTCACATACTTGGCTGATAACAAGTGGACCTAGATCGCTGATCTTGGCTTACTTATGCGAGTGTTATCCATCAAAGCCCGTCAAATGCTTACGCAATTTATTCTAATAAATTATTAATTTACAATAATGTAGGAAATAAAATGAAAGATAACACTCCAACGATCATATACACAGAAACTGATGAAGCGCCGGCACTTGCTACGCTATCTTTATTGCCTATTATCCGTACTTTTACTGACGCAGCAGGTGTGAAAGTTGAAACGCGTGATATTTCTTTGTCGGGTCGTGTTATTGCTAACTTCCCTGAAAAATTAACCGCAGAGCAAAAAATTGCCGATGCGTTAACAGAATTAGGTGAATTGGCTAACAAGCCAGAAGCCAACATCATTAAGTTACCTAACATCAGTGCGTCAGTGCCTCAGTTAAAAGCATGTATTGCTGAACTTCAAGCAAAAGGCTATGACATTCCTAATTATACTGATGAGCCTAAAAATGACGCTGAAGTTGAAGCGCAGTCACGTTACGACAAAATTAAAGGCAGTGCAGTAAACCCAGTATTACGTGAAGGTAACTCTGACCGTCGTGCACCAACCTCAGTGAAAAACTACGCCAAGAAAAACCCTCATTCAATGGGTAAATGGGCCAGTGATTCTAAGTCTCACGTTGCTCATATGAGCGAAGGTGACTTCTACGGTAGCGAACAGTCTGTAACCTTAGCAACAGCAGATAAAGTCAATATCGTATTGACTCAGCAAGACGGTAAAGACGTTGTTCTGAAAAGTGGTTTAGCACTATTGGCTGACGAAGTGATTGATTCTTCAGTAATGAGTAAAAAAGCCCTTGTAGAATTTTATACTCGTGAAATTGAAGCGGCAAAATCTGAAGATATTTTATTATCTTTACACCTTAAAGCCACCATGATGAAAGTATCTGACCCAATATTATTCGGTTTGGCAGTGAAAGTGTTCTTTAAAGATGTATTTGATAAGCATGGCGCATTATTTGCTGAGCTCGGCGTAGATGTAAACAATGGCTTTGGTGATGTCTATGCCAAAATCAGTACTTTACCAGAAGCTAAGCGCAACGAAATTGAAGCTGATATTGCTGCTGTTTATGCTGCTCGTCCAGCACTTGCAATGGTAGATTCAGACAAAGGTATCACCAACTTACACGTACCAAGCGACATCATTATTGATGCTTCAATGCCAGCAGCGATTCGCTCTTCTGGTAAAATGTGGGGCCCAGATGGCCAGTTGCAAGACACCAAAGCAATGATCCCAGATCGTAGTTACGCCGGTGTTTATCAAGAAACTATTTCGTTCTGTAAAAAGCACGGTGCATTTGACCCGACCACTATGGGCAGCGTGCCTAACGTGGGCTTAATGGCTCAAAAAGCAGAAGAATACGGTAGCCATGATAAAACGTTTGAAATTAAAGCTGCAGGTACGGTTAATGTAATTAATCAAGCTGGCGATGTATTAATGAGTCATAACGTTGAAGCTGGCGATATTTACCGTATGTGCCAAGTGAAAGATGCGCCTATTCGCGACTGGGTTAAGCTAGCCGTTAAGCGCTCGCGTTTAAGCAACACACCTGCAGTATTCTGGTTGGACAGCAATCGTGCTCACGATGCTGAGTTAATTAAGAAAGTGACTGTATATCTTGCCGAGCAAGATACCGCAGGTTTAGACATCCAAATCATGACTCCAGAAGATGCGACTCGTTTTACTTTAGAGCGCATTATTAAAGGTGAAGATACTATTTCTGTAACGGGTAACGTATTACGTGACTACTTAACAGACTTATTCCCAATTCTTGAGCTGGGTACCAGTGCAAAGATGTTGTCTATCGTTCCATTGATGAGTGGCGGTGGCTTATTTGAAACAGGTGCCGGTGGTTCAGCGCCTAAGCACGTGCAACAAGTCGAGAAAGAAGGTCACTTACGTTGGGATTCATTAGGTGAGTTTTTGGCACTAGCGGCTTCTTTAGAGCACTTAAGCCAAACAACAAACAATGCTAAAGCGCAAGTGCTAGCAGATACCTTAGATGTGGCTATTGGCGTGTTCCTTGACACCAATAAATCACCTTCTCGTCGCGTAGGCGAACTCGATAACCGTGGTAGTCACTTCTACCTAGCGATGTATTGGGCACAAGCATTAACAGAGCAAACTGAGGATGCAGAGCTGGCAGCGCATTTTGCTCCACTCGCCCAATCATTGGCTATAAATGAAA
The DNA here is from genome assembly GCF_014164185.1 of Shewanella sp. SG44-6. Taxonomy (NCBI): domain Bacteria; kingdom Pseudomonadati; phylum Pseudomonadota; class Gammaproteobacteria; order Alteromonadales; family Shewanellaceae; genus Shewanella; species Shewanella sp. SG44-6. The sequence continues at coordinate 39,244 of NZ_JACJER010000010.1, forward strand.
CGGTTATCCTTGCTGAGTTGAATGGTTCACAAGGTCCTGCAGTTGATTTAGGTGGTTATTACCGTTTAGATGCAACTAAAGCCGAACACGCCATGCGTCCTAGTGCAACATTAAACCAATTTGTTATTGGTTAAGGGCATAACCGCTCACTAAACGTGATTTTTGTTTAATGAATCCATCTTGGTATCAAGGTGTTAAATTGATAAATTTGACGTTTTTTAGATAATAAAAAAAGACAGGGATTAAAATCCCTGTCTTTTTGTTTTATAGTCTCACCAATTAAATTGTTGGCGAGATGGCTGAAGCATGCATTCCTTTAGGGCCTTCTTCAACTTCGAAGCATACAGGTTGACCTGCTTTTAAGGTACGATAACCTTCCATTTCGATAGTTGAATAGTGCGCAAATACATCTTCACCACCCTGATCAGGGCAAATAAACCCGAATCCTTTGGCGTTGTTGAACCATTTAACAGTTCCGTTTGCCATACTTCCACTTCCTTCTGTTGTCTACTTACCAGTAAGATAGTAAAACTTATTATCCAGCGGTCTAGTATTCGCCGCCTAGCAAACAGAATGAAATTTGTACGAAAAGAAGTCAAGAGCTAATTAACAAAAAGGCAACATTTAATTAATTTAACAATATCAAGTGGTCGGGAACCAAACGAGAGGCTAGTATTAAACAATGGCTAAATTAGGCAACGTAGAACATATTGCGGAAAAGGTTGAATCTGAACTACAACCGCCCAATATGTATAAAGTGGTGTTAAATAATGATGATTACACCCCAATGGATTTTGTGGTAGAAGTATTACAACGATTCTTTGAGAAAAATGAACAGCAAGCTGTTGATATAATGTTAGCTATTCATAATCAAGGTAAAGGATTGTGTGGTGTATTTCCATTTGGAATAGCAGAAACAAAAGTTTTTCAAGTAAATCAGTTTGCAAGAGAAAACCAACATCCGTTACTGTGTACGTTAGAGAAAGCATAATATCGATTTCTCATAGTCTGTGGTTAAATTTAAGAGGTGCTTATGCTGAACAAAGACCTGGAAGTCACCTTGAACCTAGCGTTTCAGCAAGCTAGAGATTCACGTCATGAATACATGACGGTAGAACATTTATTATTAGCGCTGATCGACAATCCCTCTGCCTACGAAGCATTAATTGCTTGTGGTGCGGATGTGAATCGTTTACGTGAAGAAGTGGCTAATTTCATTCAACAAACCACGCCGATTATTGCTGAATCGACTGAAGAACGTGAAACTCAACCTACCTTGGGATTTCAACGTGTTCTGCAGCGTGCGGTGTTCCATGTGCAATCATCTGGTCGCAACGAAGTCTCCGGTGCCAATGTGCTGGTGGCTATTTTTAGTGAGCAAGAATCACAAGCGGTTTATTTGTTGCGCCGTTGTGATATTACTCGCCTAGATGTAGTGAATTTTATTTCTCATGGCATGGCTAAAGAAGATGATTCTGGTGAATCACCAGATCAAGAACGTGTTGAAGACCAATCTGAAACTGCCGAAGATCGCAGCATGTTGGCGCAATTTGCCGCCAATTTAAACCAACTTGCGCAAGACGGTATTATCGATCCACTTATTGGGCGTGATGCTGAAATTGAGCGTGCAATTCAAACCCTGTGTCGTCGCCGCAAGAATAATCCCTTGCTTGTGGGTGAAGCTGGCGTCGGTAAGACGGCTATTGCAGAAGGTTTGGCTTATCGGATTGTCAATAAACAAGTGCCAGATGTGATGGCTAATGCCACCGTGTACTCGCTAGATTTAGGCTCGTTATTAGCGGGCACTAAATATCGTGGTGATTTTGAAAAGCGTTTTAAAAGCTTGTTGAAAGAATTGGCTGCAGATGAACATGCGATTTTATTTATTGATGAAATCCATACCATTATTGGTGCTGGCGCCGCGTCTGGTGGTGTCATGGATGCCTCTAACTTACTCAAGCCATTATTGTCTAGTGGTAAGTTACGCTGCATGGGATCGACTACATTCCAAGAGTATCAAAGTATTTTTGAGAAAGACCGCGCTTTAGCTCGTCGCTTCCAAAAAATTGATATCAATGAGCCTTCTGTGGCCGAAACCACCAAAATATTGATGGGGCTTAAATCCAAGTACGAAGAATATCATGGTGTGCGTTATACCCAAGCAGCTATCAGCAGTGCGGCTATTTTATCGGCGAAGCACATCAACGATCGTCATTTACCTGACAAAGCGATTGATGTGATTGATGAAGCCGGTGCTCGTATGGTGATGATGCCGCAAAGCAAACGTAAAAAGACCATTGGCCAAGCTGAAATTGAAGCCATCATTGCTAAGTTAGCCCGTATTCCTGAGAAGTCGGTATCGTCGACTGACAAGGATATGCTGCGCAACCTTGAACGTAACCTTAAGATGGTTGTATTTGGTCAAGACAAAGCGATTGAGAGCCTTAGCGCTGCCATACGCTTATCGCGCAGTGGTTTAGGTTCTGAGAAAAAGCCAGTAGGAAGCTTTATGTTTGCAGGCCCAACAGGGGTAGGTAAAACAGAAGTGACCAATCAATTGGCCAATTGTCTTAACCTTAAACTGATCCGCTTTGATATGTCTGAGTACATGGAACGTCATACCGTGTCACGCTTAATCGGTGCGCCTCCTGGCTACGTTGGTTATGATCAAGGTGGCATGCTCACCGACGCTGTGATTAAAAATCCGCATTGTGTGGTGTTGCTTGATGAGATTGAAAAGGCACACCCGGATGTATTCAATTTACTATTGCAAGTCATGGATCACGGGACATTGACCGACAACAACGGTCGCAAAGCTGATTTTAGAAATGTCACCTTAGTGATGACCACCAATGCTGGTGTACAAGAAACTATTCGTAAATCGATTGGTTTTAGACAGCAAGATCACACCCAAGATGCGTTAGCTGAAATCAATAAGATGTTTTCACCTGAGTTCCGTAACCGTTTAGATTCAATCGTCTGGTTTAACCATTTAGACATGACAGTTATTGCCAAAGTGGTGGATAAGTTCTTAGTGGAATTGCAGGCACAGCTAGATGATAAACGTGTCACCCTGGATGTCAGTGATGAAGCGCGAACCTTGCTGGCTGAGAAGGGCTATGATAAATCAATGGGTGCGCGCCCAATGTCACGTGTGGTGACAGAATTGATTAAACGTCCGTTAGCCGATGAAATCTTGTTCGGTGTGCTTGAACGAGGTGGTATTGCGCATATTGACGTCAAAGATGGTGAGATCAACATCGATTGCGAGTCGTTGGAAAAAGTCTCGTAATAATCAATTTGATTCACAATATGCTATTAAAAAAGATGACCCATGGGTCATCTTTTTTTATGCGTGTTAATTGCGCCTATTACCGTTGCTTCAATAAATCAGTCATCAAGGTAAAGCATTTCTTACTGTTCAATTCAATGGGTATTGATAACAAAATGGGTATCCCCTTTTAAATCAATAAACATAGCAGTGGATCGTATGAGGTGCTTCTGCAAAACGGATTACAACCATCGCGATGCTTGGTTGAATGTCTGATAAAAGGGTTACCCATTACGTTGAACATTCGTCTTGTTTGATGCGTGTTGCGTTACGTTGAATACACTGTATTTATGCAGTTTGGTATAACAACAAAAAAACCGACAGGCAGTCGGTTTTTACATTGTTGAGGCTAGCGATTAACGTGCGCGGAAGACGATACGACCTTTAGATAAGTCATAAGGTGTCAACTGTACAGTGACTTTGTCACCCGTTAAAATACGGATGTAGTTTTTGCGCATTTTGCCAGAGATGTGGGCTATCACCACATGTCCATTTTCAAGCTCTACGCGGAACATTGTATTTGGCAAGGTCTCAAGGATAGTGCCCTGCATTTCAATGTTGTCTTCTTTCGCCATTAATTAGTTATCCCATTAGCCTTCAAATATGAAAAAATCGGGCGTATCATGCCCCAAAAACGCCGAACTGTAAAGGCCGTTAACAAGAAAGAGGCGTAAGATTTTCGCCAACTTGCCAACCAAGAGCCGTTAAAATTTGATATGGACGATATTGGCGTTTGTAACTCATTTTTCTATTTTGATCAATTTGATAGCCCAAATACAAAAATCGTTTACCTAACGACTTAGCCAATTGGCATTGAATTAAAATCATCAACGAACCCAGTGATCGTTCTGCGTAGTCTGGGTCGAAATAGCTGTATATGGCCGAGAAACTTTGCGCCATCTCATCGGTCACCGCCACGCCAATTAATTGGTCTTTATCAAACAGTTCAATAAACATTGGCGGTAACCAATCTGATAGTAAAAAATCATCATATTGAGCTTGTGATGCCGGGTACATAGGGCCATCACTATGGCGTTCATTGATATAGCGTTGGTATAAGTCATAGTGCTCTGGCCGTGATGTATGACTGATCTTCCAATGCAAGTCTCGGTTGTTTTTTAAGGTTCTTTTTTGGCGTTTGGACAACACAAAATCATTCACATTCAGTCGAATAGATTGGCAAGATTGGCAACTCGGGCAGCGTGGTTTATAAATTGCGTTACCGTTGCGACGAAACCCCATCGCAAGAAGTTGTTCAAACAGCGATGGGTCTATTTGTGGTTCTTGGATTACCAATAATTGCTCTTTATTGCCTTCAATATAGTTGCAATCAAAAGGTTGGCTTATGCCGACACTAACCGATTTAGAATTCAATAAACACCTCTTGTTTGATCCATATGGATGCTGACTTTGTTTGATCGCGGCCGCAGTGAAGTATGGATAAAAACTCACTTCTTGGTATCGCCATAGCCCCAAGACTTAATAAATGTGGATTCATTACTTGCGCGTCAATTAGTTGAAAATCATGTTTCACCAAGTGTTGATTCAGTATAGCAAATGCAGCTTTTGATGCATTAGTTTGCCGATGAAACATCGATTCACCGCAAAAAACACTGCCCACTGGAATACCGTAAAGCCCACCCACTAAATCGTCGCCATCCCAGACTTCAATAGAATGCGCAAGACCTTGCAGATGAAGTTCATAATAAGCCATTTGGATTTCGGCAGAAATCCACGTGCCATCCTGTGAACTTCGTGGCTGAGCGCAACCGGCTAAGACATCTAAAAAGGCATGATTGATAGTGTATCGCCAGGTGGATTTTTTAAGAAACTTAATCAAGCTTTTGCTGCCAAATGGATGACGAGGTTCAAATACCGCTCGAGGATCTGGTGACCACCATAAAATGGGATCACTGACATTAAACCAAGGGAAAATACCTTGATAATAGGCTTCTGCTAAGCGCTCTGGACGTAAATCTCCCCCAATGGCTAATAAGCCATTGGGATCGATAAGCGCCAGCTCTGGTGGCGGGAAGTCGATGGATTGATTTAAATAAGACAGTGAGTTCAAAATGAGTATATTATTTGGCATACCTTATCGTTAACTTAGCGGATATTGATCATGTTTAAAATCATAACTGTCAATGTGAAGAGTATTTTTGTAGTTTTACTGACTATGTGCTTGTTTTGTGGTCAAAGCCAAGCTGCTTATGAGCGAAATCAAGCCGTACCCGTGGAAAAAGTCATCTATGGTCAGATTGAATCGGTCAAAAACATCACTGAAAAACAGCTCGTTGAAGACAGCCATAGCGGCTGGAAAACTTTTGGTGGCGCCTTAGTCGGTGGAGTTATAGGGCATCAGTTCGGTGGCGGTTCAGGCCAAGATGTAGCTACCGTTTTAGGGGCATTAATTGGTGGCGGTATAGGCAGTCAGCATGGAAACCAACAGTATTATCTTGAAACTAAATTAGTTGAACTCATGATAAAACAAGAAGACGGAAGCCAAGTTATGGTTATCCAAGATGCAGATCCGGGGATGCGTTTTGCTGCCGGTGATGAAGTGAGAGTGGTTTATTTAAGCGGTTATGTCAGGGTTGATTTGGCGATGTGATGACATACGCAATAAAACAAAAAGGAGCCTAGGCTCCTTTTGTGTATTACAAGGGCAAAATCCATTTGCAACAGTACATTGGCTACTTTGCTAAAGTGATTAAAACCCACGAGGTAATGTTTGCTTACCTGAAGTGTGCTCGAGCTTTTGACGCCATAACTGCTTAGGCGTTAAACCGCCTGAAGTTATTTGAGCTTGGCGATTGGGTGATTTTTTTGCTGCCGCATTGTTGATTGGCTTGGCTGCAGGTTTAGCGATAGGTTTGTGCATCTCTGCCGCAGGCTGTTTATTTGTCGTCGAGGCAGTAAGTTGTGTAAGCATTGTTTCAAGTTCGCTAAAGCGCACAGATTTCTGGCCGTCAATTTTGTACCAACTGCCTGCTTGCTCAATTGATACTGTGTTACCAGATTGTCGTTCTAGTGCCGTTTGTAGTTGGCTGATGACCTCTTCTTTATTCAATGTTGTCATAGTAAATAACCTATTGGTTGTCATGTTAAATTAAGGTTGTCGCTAATTTTAAAGTGTTAATGCATCAAAAGTCCAATTGAGCTATAAATTGGCGGATTTTCCATCCGGAAGTTGATTTTATCAGCGAGTAGAGTGATATTTCAGCATCATTAGGTTTCGATTTAATCTGGATTTAATATTGATTGAATTTGACAATCGACTGTACTTATTGGCGGCTCAAGCCTAATTTATTTGGTGGTTATTTTTGTTTTTTAAATTAATTTTTAGCTTGGATATTCTTCGCGAGAGCGACAGTATTCGGTTAAACTGATGATATCGCCATGGTGTACAGTATGGATCGCTATCGTCTGAGTGAATATCGGTTAAGTCCGCATGGTTTATACGAATAAGTTTATATCTTTGTTGCTTAAGATTAGTTAATTTCTAGGGGTTTTATGTCCACACATCATCAGACATCAGTTGTTTCTCGCCAAGCATTAGCGTCTTATCTTGATAGTTTTTTAAATGTTTCTGCCTTTAAAGACTATGCACCAAATGGGTTACAGGTCGAAGGCAAGTCGGATATTCGCACCATTGTCACCGGTGTCACTGCATGCCAAGCATTAATTGATGCGGCGATAAAGGTCAACGCTGATGCTATTTTGGTTCATCATGGTTTTTTTTGGAAAAATGAGCCCGAAGTGATCACCGGCATGAAATATCGACGGATCAAGGCCTTAATAGAAAATGATATCAGTTTATTTGGTTATCACTTACCGTTAGATGCTCATCATGGTGTTGGTAACAATGCTCAATTAGCCCAACAGTTAGGCATTATTAGCCCAAGAGTTTATGAGCAGGTAGCTCAAGATTTATTATGGCATGGTCATTTGGAACACCCAATGACGGTTGCAGAGTTTAGCGAGTTACTTAATACAGTATTAAACCGTAAACCTTTGCACATAGGGGATGAAACGAAAATGATTTCGACCTTGGCTTGGTGTACTGGCGGCGCGCAAGACTATATTGATCAAGCTGCACAAATGGGCGTTGATGCGTTTATTAGCGGCGAAGTATCAGAGCGCACATTTCACACCGCAATCGAGCAAGGTTTACATTATTTTGCTGCTGGTCACCATGCGACTGAGTTATTTGGCATTCAAGCGTTAGGCAATCACTTAGCGGAAAAATACAATATAGAGCATCATTTTATTGATATTGTAAATCCGGTATAGCTGGATTAATAACTTGGCGCTTAGCGGTGTTGACTGTGTTCTGCATGGTTTTAAAGACTTTGCTATCGTGTAGATAACAAATGGTTGTAGCGACGCTCTGGCAAGGTTACTGGGTCATTGATGTTGAATGTGGCCGGTATCATTGATGATAGAGCGTGTGCGGATGATATTGCTTTCTTTGAGATTGAGTAAATGACCGAGTATTTTTTACAAGCCTTTATTTATTTAACCGCTGCCGTTATCGCCGTCCCTTTAGCAAATAAATTGGGATTGGGGTCGGTACTCGGATACCTCATTGCTGGGGTTGTTATTGGACCTATTATTGGTTTAGTGGGCAGTGAAACCAACACTATCCAACATTTTGCTGAATTTGGTGTTGTGATGATGCTCTTTTTGGTTGGCTTAGAACTTGAACCAAAAATGTTGTGGGCGATGCGAAATCGTTTACTCGGACTGGGTGGTCTGCAAGTTGTGGGGTCGGTTGTGGCGGTTATGGCCTGTGCTATTTATGCTGGCTATCAATTGAGTATTGCATTAACTATCGGGTTAATTTTTTCTCTGTCTTCTACCGCAATTGTATTACAAACGTTATCTGAAAAACGTCTCAATAAGACTCATGCAGGTAAAAATGCCTTTTCGGTATTGTTGTTTCAAGACATTGCCGTTATTCCCATGTTGGCCTTTATTCCGTTATTGGCTTTACCTGAATTAGTTGAGCAAGCCCAAGCTGCTGTAAGCAGTATGAGTGAACAACACGAGCAGCTAAGTTTAGTGGCATCTCTACCTGGGTGGGCGTATGCGATTGTATTGTTGTTAGCCATTAGTGTCGTGGTGTTGGGCGGCCATTATTTAAGCCGACCTTTATTTAAAATCGTTGCTGAGTCTGGTGCGCGTGAAATATCAACAGCTGCAGCACTTATGTTAGTCATAGGCATTGCCGCATTAATGAGTTTGGTGGGGATCTCGCCTGCATTAGGTACCTTTTTAGCGGGCGTGGTGCTAGCAAACAGTGAGTTTAAGCATGAGCTTGAAGCAAATATAGGTCCGTTTAAAGGCTTGTTGTTAGGCTTGTTTTTTATCACCGTGGGTGCCGGGATAGATTTTTCGGTGTTGTTTGCTGATTTTGCTGAAATCATTGCCATCACCTTAAGTGTGATGTTGATAAAAGCGATGGTGTTGTACGTGCTAGCATTGATTTTCAGGATTAAAGGCAGCGATCGTTGGTTATTCACCTTATGTCTAGCTCAAGCGGGTGAGTTTGGCTTTGTATTGCTAAATTTTAGCGTGCAACAACATGTTATTCCAACTGACTTAGCTCAGACCTTGTCTATCGTAGTAGCACTATCGATGTTTTTAACCCCTGGACTATTCATTTTATTTGATAAAGTCATTTACCCGCGCTTTCAAGTGAAAACTAATCAACGTGAGCAAGATAATATCGATGATGAGGGCACTGTTATTATTGCGGGTATTGGCCGTTTTGGCCAAGTGGTCAATCGCTTTTTAATATCAAATAATATTAAAACAGTCGTACTCGATTATCAGGTATCACAAGTGGACACTATTAGGCGTATTAATACTAAAGCCTATTATGGTGACGCCACTCGACCTGACTTATTAAAAACAGCCGGTATAGAACAAGCATCGCTTTTTGTGGTGGCTATCGATAATCGCGAAAGCAGCGTTGAATTAGTCAAATATTTGCATCAAACTTACCCAAAACTGAAAATTGTCGCCAGAGCCTTCGATCGAGGCCATGGTCATTTGTTAAAAGATGCCGGGGCTGACATCGTCGAATCAGAAACCCATCATTCAGCACTTGAACTGAGTGTGTCCTCGTTACAGTTGCTTGGTAACAGTGAAGAATATGTTTTAAGACGAAAGGCAACCTATAAGCGTGTTGAAAAAGAAGCCTCAAAGCGTTTATATGATTTTTGGTTGAAAGAATCAGCAGGTGAGCGCTACAGTAACGATTTTATTAAACTGTTTATGTTGTATGAAGAGCGATTGAAACAAGCAATGGATGAAGATAATGCCGCTCATCATGCAGATGTTGATCTTCAGCATGCTATTAAGCTAACCCAAAAATCTGACGGTGATGTTAGCGTTAATGATTAATGGATGATTTTATTATTGTCGATGAACCTGCTAACTGGCTGCAATGGCTTTGATGATTAATAATTGCTTATTGATTTGATGAACGTGCAAACTAAAAAAAAGACCGCCGCAGCGGTCTTTTTTTATGAAGTTAAGTGTTATTTAACTCGCATACCTGGCTGCGCACCTTCATGAGGTTCAAGTATAAATAAATCTTTACCACCCGGGCCAGCCGCTAATACCATACCTTCTGAATCACCAAACTTCATCGTGCGTGGGGCAAGGTTTGCCACCATTACGGTGAGTTTACCCACTAAGTCTTCAGGCGCATAAGCCGATTTTATACCCGCAAATACTTGCTTAGTTTCGCCGCCTAAATCTAATTCTAGACGCAGTAGTTTATTGGCTTTCTCGATATGTTCCGCTTTGCTGATACGAGCAATTCGTAAGTCAATTTTTGCAAAATCTTCAAAGCTTATTTCTGGGCTGATAGGATCTTGCTCTAATTGATTAACGGCTTGTGTCGGCGCATCGGTGTTAGGTGCGTCCGTATTAGTGGCTTGCAAGTTTTCTTTAGAGGCATCGATGATAGCTTCAATACTCTTAGGTTCGATACGTTGCATTAAGGCTTTAAATGGTGCAATTTCATGGCCTGATAAATCTTGGGCCAAATTATCCCATGTTAAGGTTAACTGTAAAAATCCTTCAACATTTTCGGCAAGCTTAGGTAATACAGGCTTAAGATAAGTCACCAAAATTCTGAACAGATTTAATGCATTACTGCAAACCTGATGTGCTTCTTGTTGTTTATCTTCATGCTTAACTAATTGCCAAGGTGCGGCGTCAGCAACATAAGCATTAGCAATATCTGCTAGCGCCATGATTTCACGCATCGCTTTACCAAATTCGCGGGTTTCATATAATTCAGCAATAATCTCGCTTTTGGCTAAGAATATGTCGCTCAGGCTGCTGTCAGTAACCTTGGCTAATTTACCGTCAAAACGTTTACTGATAAAACCAGCGGTACGAGAGGCAAGGTTAACTAATTTTCCGACCAAGTCAGAGTTCACGCGTTGGGCAAAATCTTCTAAGTTTAAATCCAAATCATCGATGCGGCTGTTTAATTTAGCGGCGTAATAATAACGTAGGTATTCAGGATCCAAATTGTCTAGATAAGTGCGCGCTTTGATAAACGTGCCTTTTGATTTCGACATTTTTGAACCATTAACCGTGACATAGCCGTGGGCATACACGCTAGTTGGTTTACGAATACCAGCGCCTTCAAGCATGGCAGGCCAGAATAAACTGTGGAAATAGACAATGTCTTTACCGATGAAGTGATACACCTCTGCGGTTGAGTCTAGGCCCCAGAAATCGTCAAAGTTTAAGTCATCACGCTTATTACATAAGTTTTTAAATGACCCCATATAACCAATAGGTGCATCTAACCAGACATAGAAAAACTTACCTGGAGCGTCAGGAATTTCAAATCCAAAGTAAGGTGCATCACGGGAGATATCCCATTGCTTTAGGCCTTGATCAAACCATTCATTAAGCTTGTTGGCCATTTCTTGTTGCAAGGAACCTGATTGGATCCACTCTTTTAACATGCCTTCAAATGCAGGCAGGTCAAAAAAGAAATGTTCGGTGTCTTTCATTATCGGTGTTGCACCAGATACGGCTGACTTAGGATTGATTAAATCGGTAGTGCTGTAGGTTGCGCCACAATTATCACAGTTATCGCCGTATTGATCTTCAGACTTACATTTTGGGCAGGTGCCTTTAACAAAACGGTCTGGTAAGAACATTAATTTTTCAGGGTCATATAATTGTGAAATGGTTTTGGTTTTGATGTAACCACCATCACGCAGTTTTAGGTAAATATCACAGGCTAAGGCGCGATTTTCTTCGCTATGAGTGCTGTGGAAATTATCAAACTGGATATTGAAGTCGGCGAAATCTTGCTGATGTTCCTTTTGAACCTGAGCAATCATTTCTTCTGGTGTAATACCCATTTGTTGCGCTTTGAGCATGATCGGTGTGCCGTGAGCATCGTCGGCGCAAATGTAGTGGCATTCATGACCACGTAATTTTTGAAAACGTGACCAGATATCCGTTTGGATGTACTCAAGCATGTGGCCTAGGTGGATCGGGCCATTGGCATAAGGTAGGGCACTTGTGACCAGTATTTTACGCTGTGATTTTGTCATTTTGTCTCGATATCAAATTACACCAAAAATATTGCCTGATACTAACTGATTTGCAGACTTTTTTCACCAAAACATGACTTAAAAAAGCTTAATAGTCGCTATTTTTTTACCAAGTTCTGATACACTTGAGCAAATTTCTACTTCGGAGTTGCCGTTTTGGTCAATACACATACAAATTATCAATTAAGTGATGAATTATTGTCACCAGTGTTAGATATTTTAGAAGCATTTGAAGACCCTTATTTGCGTAAAGGCTTAGTGAGTGCAGGATGTGTAACCGCACTGTCGATAGAAGGAAAACGCCTACAATTAGGCTTAGTTTATCCTTATCCGTGTATGACACAATATCGCGATACTGTGATGGCTGTGACCAATAAATTGGCTGTACTTGACGCGATTGATGAAGTGGAGTGTGAAATTGATTTTCAGCCTCGAGTTTATTCAGCACTGCCTGCTATTGCACCTATTCCTAACGTAAAGCAAGTTATTGCCGTGGCATCAGGTAAAGGTGGTGTGGGTAAATCAACTACCGCAGTGAATCTTGCATTAGCCTTAAAAGCTGAAGGCGCTGAAGTGGGTATTTTGGATGCCGACATTTATGGCCCGTCTATTCCATTGATGTTAGGTATTCCTAATTTTCGTCCACAATCGCCAGATGGCAAGCACATGACGCCAGCGCTAGTTCATGGTATTTCTGCGCAATCAATTGGTTTTATGTTAAGTGGTGATGAAGCCGCGGTATGGCGTGGTCCTATGGCGGCTGGTGCATTAGCGCAGTTACTCAATGAAACCCAATGGCCTGAATTAGACTATTTGATTATCGATATGCCACCTGGAACCGGTGACATTCAATTAACCTTGTCGCAAAAAGTGCCAGTAAGCGGTGCCGTCATTGTTACCACGCCACAAGACATTGCCTTAGCGGATGCTAAAAAAGGCATTACCATGTTTAACAAGGTCAATATCCCAGTACTTGGGATTATCGAGAACATGAGTTTCCATCTTTGTCCTGAATGTGGTCATAAAGAACACCCATTTGGTACTCATGGTGGTAGTGAAATAGCTAAACGCTATAACGTGCCGTTGTTAGGCGCACTGCCACTGCATATCAATATTCGTGAATCAATGGACAATGGTACGCCGAGCGTAATGAGCGAACCAGAAAGTGAAGTGTCAGGGATATATCGCGAAATTGCCCGCAAGCTTGGGGCTGAGTTATCACTTCAACAAGTACAATCAACCGTAAAAATTAGCATATCAGAAGACGAGTAAGGTTAAGAGATGAATTCTCAGCAGTGTGTCATTATTGGGATTGCCGGTGCGTCGGCTTCAGGTAAAAGTTTAATTGCTAAAACAATTTTTGAAGAATTGTGTCGTGATTTAGGAACCAATCAGATTGGTGTGATCAATGAGGATGCCTATTATCGGGATCAAAGTCATTTGACCATGGAAGATCGAGTCAAAACCAATTACGATCATCCAAAAGCATTGGATCATCAATTATTAGCGACTCATTTAACTCAGCTAAAACGAGGTGAAGCCGTTAGTATTCCTTGTTATAGCTATACTGAGCATACGCGTACCAGTGAAACGCTTAACATGCAGCCTAAAAAAGTCATTATCCTTGAAGGTATTTTGTTATTAACCGACCCTAAGCTTCGTGAGTTAATGGATGCCAGTGTGTTTATGGACACGCCATTAGACATTTGTTTTTTACGTCGGTTAACCCGTGATGTTGCTGAGCGCGGCCGCACAATGGAAACCGTTATTGCGCAATATAAACGAACAGTACGTCCAATGTTTTTACAGTTTATCGAACCGTCAAAGCAATATGCCGATATTATCGTGCCTCGTGGTGGTAAAAACCGCATCGCAACGGATATTTTAAAAACTAGAATCCAGCATTTATTGGCTAGATAGCCTTATTTAAGAGAGTGCCGCATGCGTTTAACCGATATAGAAATTGAGCAATGTTTAGATAATGGTAGCATTATCATCGATCCTCGCCCTGGTATAGAAGCTATTTCAGGTGTCAGTGTCGATGTCCGTTTAGGCAGCCAATTTCGGGTATTTAAAGACCATACGGCACCTTTTATTGATTTAAGTGGCCCCAGTGCAGAAATGCAAATCGCCCTTGATCGAATTATGAGCGATAAAATTGAAATCGCTGACGACCAAGCTTTTTTCCTCCATCCTGGCGAGTTAGCTTTGGCTGTGACCTATGAAAGTGTCACTTTACCTGCAGACGTTGTCGGCTGGTTAGATGGTCGCTCATCGCTTGCACGCTTAGGTTTAATGGTGCATGTGACTGCGCATCGTATTGATCCTGGTTGGCAAGGGAAAATCGTGCTTGAGTTCTTTAATAGTGGCAAGTTGCCATTAGCATTACGCCCAGGCATGACCATCGGCGCGCTTAATTTTGAGCGCTTAAGTTCAGCGGTCGCTCGCCCTTATAACACTCGTAAAAGTTCGAAATATAAAGATCAACAAGAGGCTGTCGCAAGCCGGATCAGCCAGGATAAATAATGGCGCCAGTTTGGGTTAATCATCACGAGAACGGCACGATAAATCCATTTGATCGTGCTGTTGCTTATGGTGATGGTGTGTTTGCAACTATGCGCACCGCATCAGCTGATATGCCGGCAGGGATTTTATTCCTTGATGGTCATATTTGTCGTTTGCAGCAGGGCTGTGAACGCTTGGGTATTGAGTGGCATGCCAGTGATTTATTAATAGAGCAACTGCAGCAACTCGCAAGGCAATACCCACAACATTGTATTAAGCTTTTGCTCACGCGCGGAGTCGGCGGCCGTGGTTATCAAGCACCGTCAAGCTCAAACGTGACTGAAGTTGTGTCCGTTAATGCCATTCCAGATCATTATCTTGATTGGCAGCAAAGTGGCATTTCGTTAGCATCATCATCGATATGTCTAGGCAGACAACCACTTTTAGCGGGCATAAAACATCTTAATCGGTTGGAACAGGTGCTAATTAAGTCTCAACCTCTAGTTGACACTTATCAAGATTGGTTGGTGTTTGATTGTGATGGTTATGTGATTGAGTCATCAATGGCTAATCTTTTTATCGTCAAAAATAATCAAGTACTTACCCCTGCAATAACGCATGCGGGTGTCAGCGGCGTGATGCGCGAAATCATCATTGATACGCTGCTTTGTCATGGTATTGCTGTGATGGCAACACGACTTACGTTAAGCGATGTTCAAGCTGCTGAGCATATATTTATAACCAACAGTTTATTTGGCATGATTGATGTTACCGCCATTGACGATTTTCAATTTAGCCGTTGGACGCAAACACCGCGATTCAGGCAAATTCTAAGTGTGAATTTATAATATGATTAAAAAAATAAAAACATTTATATTAGCTAGTTTAATTCCTTTATTCACCTTGACTTGTATTGGTGGCTATTGGCTAGTATCTGGCCTAATGACTTATCAAAAACAGCCATTGCAGTTAACTGAAAGCCAGACGCTGACAGTAGAGCCCGGCACATCGGTGATTAAGCTTGCGCAACAGCTTGAGCAACAATCATTGATTACTGATAGTTGGAAAGTTAAATACCTGGTTAAACTTGAACCAAAGTTTGCCAATATTAAGACGGGCTTATACCAATTGATCCCCGGCGATACGTTAGAAGCATTATTAAAACGTTTGTATTTAGGCCAACAAGTGGTTTTCAGTGTGACCCTAATCGAAGGCAAAACCATTGCTGAGTGGCAACAAACTCTGGCAACGACTGAACATTTAGCAAAAAACGCAGATGACTTTAACCAAGTGTTATTACAACATGGTGATACATCTGGCTTGCCTGAAGGTAAGTTTTATCCGGAAACATTCCATTATCATGCGGATGATAATTTACAGACCATATTAAATCGTAGTTACAACATGATGCAGGAGAGCTTAGCCCAAGCATGGGAAGGGCGTGATCCTGATTTAGCTTTATCGTCACCCTATGAGCTATTGATTATTGCTTCTATTATTGAAAAAGAAACTGGTAAACCTGAAGAACGTGATTGGGTTTCCGCAGTGTTTAATAATCGACTCAAAAAAGGCATGCGCTTGCAAACCGACCCGACGGTTATTTATGGTATGGGTGAGCGTTATAAAGGCAATATTACCCGTAAAGATTTACGCCAAGCGACTGCATTTAATACTTATACTATTGATGGTTTACCACCAACGCCAATTGCTGCCCCTAGCCGAGCATCACTCTTTGCAGCGGCCAATCCTGCTAACGTAAATTATTTATATTTTGTGTCACGTAATGATGGTAGCCATGTGTTTTCATCCACGTTAAAAGCACATAACAATGCCGTAAATGAATTTCAGAGAAAAAGAAAATGAGTCAACAGCAAGGCAAGTTTATTGTCATTGAAGGATTAGAAGGTGCGGGTAAATCAAGCGCGATAGCCCTGGTTAATGATATTATTCAGCGCCATATTGGTCAGGCTCCTGTGTGTACCCGTGAGCCAGGCGGCACGCCATTAGCAGAAAAAATGCGCGATTTAGTTAAAATTGCTGATGAGACTGACCCCTTGTGTGACGAAGCAGAGTGTTTGCTTATTTATGCTGCCCGATCACAGTTAATCGCTAATGTTATCAAACCGGCATTAGCTGCAGGTAAGTGGGTGCTGGGTGATAGGCATAACTTATCTTCACTGGCTTACCAAGGTGGTGGCCGAGGATTAATGCCCTTAGTCAAAGCGGTCAGTGATGCTTGTTTGAGAGGCTTTAAACCTCATCTCACCTTGTATTTAGATATCGATCCAACACTCGGCTTAAGTCGTGCGGCAAGTCGCGGCAAACTTGATAGAATTGAGCAGCAAGCGATTGATTTTTTCGAACGAGCCAGGCGTACCTACTTACAATTAGCCCATGAGGATGACAGCATAGTGGTTATCGATGCAAGTCAATCTATGGCGCAGGTTCATCATGATATACAGATGCAATTACAACATCATTTGCCCGTTCTTATGGCAGAGCTGTGATTGTTATAAAAAAGGATAATGTGGC
Source organism: Shewanella sp. SG44-6 (assembly GCF_014164185.1). Lineage (NCBI taxonomy): Bacteria > Pseudomonadati > Pseudomonadota > Gammaproteobacteria > Alteromonadales > Shewanellaceae > Shewanella > Shewanella sp. SG44-6. The sequence goes on from NZ_JACJER010000010.1 coordinate 56,212, forward strand.
GATATGAGTGATTATCAGATTGACCAATTACCATGGTTAGCCGAGCCGCATCAGCGCTTTGTTGATCAACATTATCGCGGTAAAACTAGCCATGCCCACTTGTTCAATATTGATAGAGCGCTTGGGGGGGATAAGCTCGCTAAAGCTGCGGCACAAACAATACTTTGCCAACAACTGACCCCAGTGGGTGCTTGTGGTCAATGTAAAAGCTGTTTGCTATTGGCTGCTGGTAATCATCCAGATCTGTATATTATTGAGCCAGATGGTAACCAAATTAAAGTTGATCAAATTCGTCAGCTATGTCAAAAATTAACGCAAACGGCTCAGCAAGGTGGGGCGCGCGTGGCGATAATCGTTGATGCTGAGCGCTTAAATTTAGCCGCAGCAAACGCATTACTCAAAACACTTGAAGAACCTGGTGATGATGTTGTGCTCATTTTGCAAACCAATACATCAGCTCAGTTACTCGCGACTATTACTAGCCGTTGCCAAACTCTTAAATTTATTGAACCGACTAAGTTAGATATCCAACACTGGCTAGCTGCGCAGCAGCTGTTGCCTGCAGCCAATGCCGAGGGTAAAACTCACGATGTGACTTGGTGTCTTAGTGTTGTGGGTGGTCCTTTGGCGTTAGCAAACAGTTTAACCAGTCAGCATTATCAACAATTGCTAACATTTCGCCAAGATTGGGCTCACAGTTTAAAAACGGGTCATTTAAGTGCTAGTTTACTCAAGGTGTCGGAACAACAAATTGTTGATGCACTTAATGTTTTGTATTTGTACTTACGTCAATATGTGTTAAAAAGTAGTAAAGTAAAAGCGGATCGTCAGCCATTAAATCCGTTAGTTCAAGCTAAAGTGATTGATCTTGGCGGGCAAGTGATGAAGATGTGTCATAAGCTTGAAACTATGCCCAGCGTGAATACTCAAGCATTGTGTCAACAATATGTTCTCGCATTTAGGAAGCTAACCAATTAACGCTATTTGGTTATACTAACATCTAACCTATTTATGGAATGAAAATAATTACTTATGGTCGATCTTGTTGTTCACTACGATACATTACATAAACTCTATCGTGCTTATATGCCGTTTATTAAGCCTGCTGGTTTATTTATTGCGACTACAGAAAGTCATTTTTTAGGCCAAGAGCTTACGATTGCTTATCGATTACCTGATGCAACCCAGGCCACAGAATTTAAAGGCACTGTGGTATGGATTAATCCATTAGGGGCATCCGGTGGGCGTCCTGCTGGTATTGGGGTTAAAATTAAAACAGATGTTGAAAGCCATAAACACCATATCGAAAAGTTATTATCGAGCGAACTTTCCTCTAGCGATTTGACCTGCACTATGTAGCTAGGTATTCTTGCGCATCTGTTTTATTTTTAATGTAGTTGCGAAAGAATTCCCATGCTAATTGATTCACATTGCCACCTTGACCGTTTAAAAGCGGCCCCAGACTCAGCCAGTTTACAATCCATTATGGACAATGCCAAAACTCAAGGTGTTGATTATTTATTGTGCGTCAATGTCCGCCAACAAGGCTTTGAAGCCATGCGCGACAAGGTGTCAGCCTTTGATAATGTTTTCTTGTCTTCTGGTGTACATCCTCTCGATGTGCAAGAAGGCTTGAACATTGAAGACATTAAACGTTTTGCTGACGATCCTCGCGTAGTGGCTATTGGCGAAACGGGTTTGGATTACTTCTATTCAAATGATACTAAAACCTTGCAACAACAGTGTTTTGAACAACAAATTGCTTTAGCTGTAGAGGTGAATAAACCATTAATTGTTCATACTCGTGATGCCCGAGAAGATACCATTAATATGCTTAAAGCTGGAGGCGCTGACAAAGTCGGCGGCGTATTGCATTGCTTTACTGAAAACTGGGAAATGGCTAAAGCGGCCATCGATTTAGGTTTTTATATTTCTGTTTCAGGTATTGTGACCTTCAAAAACGCGGGTGATCTTCGCAGTGTAATTCGTCAAGTGCCTAAAGACAGATTACTGGTAGAAACTGATTCTCCTTATTTAGCGCCGGTGCCACATCGTGGCCAAGAGAATCAGCCAGCCTATGTTCGAGATGTAGCTGAGTTTGTTGCAGAATTACGCGGTGAAAAATTTGAAGCGTTAGCGCAGTACACCACGGATAACTTTTTTAATTTATTCAAAGATGCTGCTAAGTTGATCGGTCGCTAACTAGATTCTGGCAATAATAATCCATTTCTCACATTAAATGACTTTTAAATCAATATAATGGGGTAATGGATTGCTGCTTGTTGATTGGAAAATAAGATAAAAAAAGACCCAAAACTATCCAATTGTTCTGGGTCTAGGGAAAGGGCTCGATTAAGAGCCTTGCGCTACTGTCGTGGCTGCTTAAGATTGCTTAAGCAGCCAAATAGTGAATCAAACATTGATTAACTATAGTCAGGTCGATTGGTTTTTGCATGAAATTTAATCAAATAAATCACTATTAATTTGATATTAAATTCATCTTTACATCAAGCCACTGATTATAGGGTTTATCGTCATGATTAAAAATGACTTGGTTACAAGTCGTTATAGGCTTAGATTGACGTTATCGCGGACTAACTCTCGCGGTAAATTGTTTTTCAGTCTATGGCCTAAATGCTTTACTACGCCTAATACTGCGTGATGATAACTGACTAACATTTCGCCTTGTGTCGTGATAGCCAAACGTTGTTGTATGGCATCATCAAAGCTGTTGCTGGCAATATCGCGTCCCATTAAAAAGTCTTTAGCTTGTGATGCTGTCAACTCAATGGTTCTTGGGGCGTCGTATGTTGATGCTGATAAGGCAATGATGGCTTCATGTTTCGCTTTGTAGCCCTTCTTCATTGCGTCTGCGAGTTTCAGTCCAATACGCTGAAAACGCATTTTACCAATAAAAGGCATAAACTGAGCTGGGAATAACCAGTACTCGTCATCCCGTAACATAATGATGTCGTCGGCGGGGATATTGATTGAAAAACTTTCTTTAAAATAATGCCTTAACTCTATTTGTTGTTTATCGTTTGCGACCGTAAAAGGGAAGTTTTTTTGCGACTTAGGCTGTTTTTTTCGACGTTCAACCGAGGCTGTTTTGCGGATTTTGGCGACAAAGAATCCTTCACTGTCGTAAATTTGCGGCCAAACATGTAGAAAACCTTCTTCGGTACATGCTTTGTCTGCGCCATCAAATAACTGCGCCAATGAGATAAACTCAACTGCATCAGGAAAGGTTTGTTGTAAATGTTGGCAAATATGCTGGTTTTCTAACTGGCTCAGAGTACAGGTTGAATACACTAAGGTCCCGCCGGGTTTTAGCGCTAAAAATGCCGATTCGATCAAATCTTTTTGAGTTTCGCCTATGGCGGTAACATCCTCAATATCCCAATGTTTTAAGGCCAATGGATCTTTACGAACCGTACCTTCACCGCCGCAAGGTGCATCAAGTAAAATGGCATCAAATGCTTCAAATAAATACTCGCCAAAGACTCTGCCATCAAAATGGGTTAGAGCCGTGTGGCTAGCGCCCATACGCAGCACGTTGGCGTGTAATACCTTTACTCGGCTGGCAGAATATTCATTGGCCACTAACAAGCCACTGTTATTCATTAAGGCTGCAATTTGAGTGGTTTTAGAGCCGGGGGCTGAAGCCACATCTAAAACAATTTCAGGGTTGGCTTTACTTGAAAACAATGCCGTCGGTGGCAACATAGAACTGGCTTCTTGAATATAAAACAAGCCTTGGATATGTTCTATAGCATTACCTAGTTGAACATCATCTTTACCTTCAATCCAAAATCCATCTTCACACCAAGGGATCGGCGATAGCAGCCAACCTGCTTGGCTCATGATATTGATGAACTGTGCGGTGCTAATTTTTAGTGTATTCACCCGAATAGATTTACGAAGCGGTTTGTCGCAATAGGCGATAAACTCTTCTAAAGATAAGTGAGTGGGTAACTCTTTCTCAATATGATTGATAAAGTTTGTATTTAATTGGGCCATAATAATAAACGATAAATTATTTTTGCAGTCATTGCAGCGATCATATCACGGAATTGTGCGCCCTGATCGGCAATGATTACTGTATATTAACGTTAGTAAAACTGACTAGATGATGGAGATATGCGTGTTAAATAGAGTGTGGTTATTATTTTTTATCATTGCAGCCTTGTCTATCGTAATCCAATTAGTGAATGGCAACGTCAATATATTAAGTGAGTCGGTTACGGCATTGTTTGCCAGTGCTAAATTAGCTGCTGACATTTCAATCGGGTTAATTGGCGTATTAGCCTTGTGGATGGGCTTGATGCAAGTAGGCGAAAAGGCCGGTGTTGTCTGTTTGTTTGCGCGGATATTCGAGCCTTTGCTGTCTAAGTTGATGCCAGAGGTGCCTCGTGGTCATGTCGCTTATGGCAGTATTAGCATGAATTTGACTGCCAATATGCTGGGGCTAGATAATGCCGCTACGCCTCTTGGCTTAAAAGCTATGCACGATCTACAAACCCTTAACCCTGCCAAATCAGTTGCAACCAACGCCCAAATTTTATTTTTAGTGTTAAACACCTCGTCAGTCACCTTAGTACCCGTCACCGTATTTCTATATCGTGCCCAACAAGGGGCGGCTAATCCTGCAGATATCTTTCTACCAATCTTATTGGCCACGAGTGTCTCTACTGTAGTGGGGCTATTGGTTGTTGCCTTAGTGCAACGGACTTCGTTATTTAACAGTGTTATTTTAGCGTATGCAGCTGTCATTATGAGTGTATTCATGGCAGCAATAGCTTATTTGGTAACATTGTCGGCAGATGCAATAGGGCAAGTGTCTATGGTGTTAGGCAATGGCATATTGTTGTTACTGATTTTAAGTTTTATTTTGGTTGCAGGCTATCGCAAAATTGCTGTTTATGATGAGTTTGTCGACGGCGCTAAGCAAGGCTTTGGCCAAGCCATTCAGCTGATTCCGTATTTGTTGGCAATGTTATTAGCCATTGGCTTTCTTAGAGCCTCTGGCGCACTAGATTATGCGTTACACTTGTTGGCAAGTGGCGTTAGTGCATTGGGCGCAGATACGCGCTTTATTGATGCAATGCCAACTGCATTGATGAAACCCTTTAGCGGCTCTGGCGCGCGTGCCATGATGTTAGAAACCATGAGTCATCATGGGGTTGATTCGTTTGCGGGTCGTCTAGCGGCTATTTTACAAGGCAGCACTGAAACGACGTTTTATGTCCTTGCTGTGTACTTTGGTTCTGTTGGTATTCGTAATGGTCGCCATGCGCTAGGTTGTGGATTAGCAGCCGACTTTGCCGGTATTACTGCGGCAATTGCTGTGTGTTATTGGTTTTATGGTTAATGATTAACATTACCTCCTGATACTTAAGAGTGTTAAACATCAAAAGACCGATACATATATCGGCCTTTTGATCTTGCTATATCGCGAGTATTTCGAGATAAGACTACTTAGCTTGTAAAGGTTGCCATTGTATCCATTCATCTTGCATATTTTTATGCAATGGAAAACGGCTCGATGCATCAATACCATTGCTGTCAGAGGTTGTATCACGCGTTGCAAATGCAATGCCGCCAGCCAGTATGGTTTCTAGTGAGCCCGTTTCTAACTGTGCGCCAGAAAATAAACCGATATCTAACTTGATCCCAGAAGCATCCCAAAATTGGCTGCTTTGGTTTATCAAGTGGCTGTATTCAGCATTGACATGAGCAAACAGGGTAATTTCAATGCCTGATTTATCTAGTTGATAACCATCAATTTGACCAACCTTAATACCGCGGAAAAATAGCGGAGTGCCAACCTTAATAGAGCCTAACTGATCATCAACCAATTGGAATGATAAAGCATCTTTAGGCACCGAAGCCTCAAAGTTGGCGTGAGGTTGAGCAACAAAGCTATCGATCAATTCCAAACTATTACCAGGGATTACCCCAATGTAAGGCCCAGTGAGTAGCGTTTCTGGAGCATTAATACCGGCTAAAGAGATTTGCGCATCAACAATAAAATATTCACTGTCACTGGCACTAAAATGGTTTGCATATTGGCCATAAATATACGCTTGCGCATTAATTGTGGTTAAATCTTGGTTTAGCTTCACATGTGATATTTCACCAATTTTATGACCTTGATAGCGAATAGCGGCTTTCTCAGCCACTTTAGTACTCACAGGCAAGATAAGGTTAATCACCTTAGCCTGCATCAGGGCGAGTGACTTGGTATCATATAAACGCAGATTAGGTTGTGTGATCTGTGGATTCGCGGTCTCGTCAATGTGTCCAAGGGCAATACTGCCATTGATTGCACCTTTTAGAGGCGCCACATTAATATCGACACCGGCTAAACTGGCATTGATGGCGACAGCATCATTGCGCCAAAAAACAGTATTGGCTTTGACCAGAGCAACAAATTTATTGTCGATACTAATATCAATATTAAATTTATCTGTCTTAGCAAACCAATTGATTTTATTGACCGAACCTATTTGCATTTTCTTATAATAAATCGGTGACCCTTCAGTTAAATCGGCGCCATCAATACTGGTCAAGGTAAAGTGTGTCATCTGTTGCTGGGCGTAAAGCACCTGTGCTGACTCGATTGATTCATGTAAGGGTAAGGTGCTGTTAGGTGCAATCAAGGTAGCGCTGTTACTTGGAATTAAGCTAATCGCACCTTCAAGCATAGTGGTCACGTCGCGAGTCTTAACCTTAATTCCGGCTAATGAAGCGTCAACGGCTAAGGCGCTTTCTGGAATAAAGAAACTCCCCTTTGTGAGTAAGTTTTTAAATTCCGGGAGAATTTCAATTTGATACTCAACGGTTGAAAAGTCTTTGCTTAAATTAATACTGGTAATTTGCCCAATAGGGAGTTGCTTATATCGAACTTGCGCGCCATTACTGACTCCCGTATGCGTATTGGCCACTACGGTGAGCTTAAGCTTAGCTTGAGAGAGTAAATCTGGGGCCTCAGAGGCTAACTCAAATTGCATTGCTTTATCAGATGCTTGAGTACCAGGTAACACATTAATTACACTACCAGTGACCAGTCGACTAAGGTTTTTAATGCCTTTTAATGATAAGTCAGCTCCACTTAACCAAAATTGACTATCGCTGGTGATCAGCCCTTGGTATTGATGTTCAACTCGAGCGCTAAACTGCACTCCAGTGTCGGTCAAACTCACTTTTTCTATTTCACCAATAGCAATACCGCGGTAGATGATAGACGTGCCTTCATTTACACCATCGTTGTCGGTCGCGATTAAACTAAAATGTACCCCACCAATAGCAGAAAGCTCATCCTGGTAAAGAATATAAGCATCACCATTTTGCGCTTTTTCAGTATAGCTTCCGGTATCAAAGCTGATCCCGCCAGCCAAAATAGATGCAATACTCTCAGTACTGACTTTAATACCCGCTAAAGAGGCATCAATCTTCAGCCCAGATACATTCCAAAAGTGTGAGTCTTTGTTAACTAAATGGGCATATTGCTCTTGAACAAAAGCGCTGATAATAATTTGCTTATTACCATCTAAGCGATAGCTGACAACGCTGCCAACGGGTGCTTGACGGAAAAAGACCGGTGACCCAACATCAATAGAACCCAGCTTAGGCGATTTAAGCTCGATCATTATGCCTTCACTGCCGGGGAGAATTGCGGGTGCTTCGCGCTGTGCTTCAAATTCAGTTGCCGAGCGGCCATCTCCGGGCTGGATGGCAATATAATTACCCGAAAATAGCGTATCTAAGCCTTCGACTCCGGTAATACTGGCTTTGGGTTTGACTAACCAAAACAAGGTGTTTTTATTCAAAAATGGGTCGGCGCGATAATCCATTACCACTTTGACATTAACACCTTTGAGGTCATCATCAATACCAATGTCGGTGACTTTACCGACCGATAAACCTTGGTATTTTACTAATGTTTTACCAATATCAATGCCTGCGGCGCTGGGAAAGTGGATTAAAATTTCAATGCCCGACTCTTTAATGCTTTTTACCCCTAACCAAGCACCCAATATTAAGGCGACAATAGGCAATAACCATATTGGCGAGAATAATTTTTTCTTAACAATTTTCGGTGATTCAATTTGTGTCATCGGTGTTTTCCAAGCGGTCCCAGAGTAAACGAGTATCTAACACTTTTGCCGCAAGTTGTGTCAGTAAGATCACTAACGCAAATGCAGTTGCAGCAGGTGCAGGTTTAGCATCTAACAGTTGTCCCATATTCACTAAAGCAACGGTTAATGAGATAACGAATAAGTCGAGCATCGACCAACGGCCAATCCATTCAATAATGTGAAAACCAACCATTAATTTTCTTTTTGATACCGGCAAGTTAAAACTGATGGCGGTTAAATAAGTGGCTAAGCCAAAAATCTTAAGCCAAGGTACTAAAATACTGGCAGTAAAAACAATTACCGCTATCGGCAACATGCCTGTTTGCACTAAATGGCTAATACCACTAAAAATAGTATCCTTAGTGACCACCCCGCGGTTTGTCAGGAGGGTGATAGGGTAGATGTTAGCGACGATAAGTAAAATAGTGGCTGTAATCAATAAAGCCCAACTCTGCTGGATACTGGCATAATTACGATTGCTCAATTGGCTAAAACAGCGCTGGCAATGATTTTTGCTGGTTAAATTCAGCTTGCGACAGACAGGGCATAAACATAAGCCTAACTTTTGCCCCTGCAAAGAGGCTTGAGCTTTTTTTGGGGCTTCCTGGTTAATATTTACATGAGGCTCTTCACTTGCTGAGGATAGCTCATTAGCGGGATTCATTGGAGTTTCAGGCATCAACATAACTCCACATGTGCTCAAGTTTATATTCACGTTGTAAAAAAAGAATGATGACAAACAGCATGGTAAAACTGAATGTCCCCATACCAAAATACACATCAGAAAAATCAGATAGTTGGAATGCAGATACCAAGAAGCTGATGACATAAATTTCTAGCATGGTCATTTGTGATATCAAACCATGATTTTTTAGCAATGTCGTATAAGTTCTTTGCCAAAATGAGCTGTGTAATTCTAATTTGACAATAACAACTTGCGCCAGTATCGACAATATTAATAATCCAGGGGCGATAACAGCCGCAACCATTACCGCTAAGCCTACGACCCAATATCCTTCGGCCCAAACCGTCATAGCAGCCTGCATTACGGTCGTGGTTCTGACACTGCCAAGAAAGTGAATTTCGAGAACTGGTAACAAATTAGCGGGAATGAATATAATTAACGCGGCAACGCATAGCGCCAACATACCATTGATAGAGCAGTACGGAGAATCATAGAGTACAGTATGACAACGCGGACAAATAGCGCGAGAGCTGGAGGGTAACGCTCGTTTTCTCACTGCCAAATCACATGATCGGCATAATATTATAGAATCATGATCATCAAATTCATTCATGAAAAATTAATCTAATCCATAGTGAAAATCATTATCGGGTAGCTAAGAGGTAAACCTCTCAACTTTGCCTCATATTGGCAAATAAATGTGTCATTTGTTAAAAGAAACTCATTAATGTGTATTTGATAATATCAGAATAATCAGAACACTTGCATCATAAGTTAACTATGTGAGATTCTATGCACTGTATATAAAAACAGTGAGGATTACATCATGGCAGTGATAACCCAATTTGTCGTGGTCAGAGAAGGGGTGGAAAAGATGACATTTATATCGAAAAAAGAGGCTGATGCCTACGATAAGATGCTCGATATTTCCGATAACCTAGTGCCTTTTCTTATAAAGGCAGATCTTGGACTCGATGAAAATAAGTGCGAACAGTTAGCATTTTATCTCGCAAACAATAAAGATGAGCTTTCTAACTTGCTAAAAGGCGTAGTACAGGTTAAAAACGCTCCTGCAGTTAAAACCAAAAAGACTACGGCTAAAAATACCGCTGCAGAATAGCCGTATTTCAAACTTGTGAAGTAGATACCAGCTTAAGGAATGGAAATGAAAACCGAATTTTACCAAACATTAAATCGTCAAGCTCAAGCGTTACTTGAAGGCGAAGATGATTTGATTGCGGCAATGGCAAATTTTTCAGCGTTGTTAAATGACAACCTTGAGGATCTCAACTGGGCTGGTTTTTACATCAAGCGTGGTGAACAGCTCGTCCTTGGTCCTTTCCAAGGTAAAGTCGCGTGCACTCGAATTGATATGGGCAAAGGTGTTTGTGGCACCGCTGCTGCAGAAAATATCACCCAACGCATCGCCGACGTGCATCAATTTGATGGCCATATAGCATGCGATTCTGCCAGTAATTCCGAAATAGTCATTCCTGTAAGGCAGGGCAATGAAGTGGTGGCAGTGTTAGATATTGACAGTCCATTACTCAATCGTTTCGATCAAGATGATCAAATTGGCTTAGAAAACATGGTAAAAAGTTTCGAAACTTGCCTATTTGGTTAAATAGCGAACAAAATAGATTAAATCATGGTCGCATTCGCTGTCGCGGGCTTTATAATATGCCGCTAAACGCATTTGTGCTGGATTTACTGATGAGCGATGATTAAGCTGAGAGTAAGTTTGGTTAAATTGTTAAGGTTTGTTTCAATGACTTTAGCAAACTGGCGGATAGTGATATTTTGTACGTTGAGCCTTAACGGTAAGGTTTAACGAAAGATGAACGACTGCATGGCAAATTTCTGCCGCATAATCAGTCCCTTTATTAACGTGGAAGTAAAAATGGAATCAACAGACAAGTTGACCGACACCAACGCAATTTTAGCGTATTTATATGAAACCTTTCCTTTATGCTTTATTGCAGAAGGTGAAACTAAGCCATTAAAAATTGGTCTGTTTCAAGATTTGG
>NZ_JACJER010000110.1:0-15758 GCF_014164185.1 Shewanella sp. SG44-6
GGCGTCATGGATATGAAGGAACTTCTTTAAACGAGCTCACCGAGGCGATGGGGATCAAGAAGCCTAGCTTGTATGCCGCATTTGGTAATAAAGAGCAGCTATTTTTAAAAGCTATCGATTTATATGAAAACCGTCCAGATTCATTATTTAATACAGCTTTTAAACATCAACATATTGCTGATGTGGTTCGCGGCCTATTGCTTGGTGCTGCAGCCAAATTTACTGACTGTAGCCATCCTCAAGGTTGCGCATTAATTAACAGCACCCTGTCCTGTAGTGAAGCGAGCGAATCAATTAAGCAAGCCGTTTTAGAGCGCAAAGCACGGCATAAGCTCCAATTGGTCGCTCGATTTGAGCAAGCTAAGCAGCAAGGTGAGTTAAATGCAGATTGTCAGCCTGCAGTGTTAGCTCAATTGATTACGACCTTGTTTCAGGGGATGTCGATTCAGGCATCTGAAGGGGCAAGCATTGAAGAGTTACTGCAAATTGCCAACATGGCCGTAGATGGCATTTTGATTTTGTACATTAATCCTAAGTAACCTAGTTACTCATTCTCAAAATTAACTCGTAAATCAATTGATACTGTACTTTGTGGCAGTATCAATCTTGTTTAAACATCCGCTATTCTCTAGACATCTTCTCTATCTGTTGCTTGTTACTAAGCTCTAACAGTCGCTATGGTAATACTATAAAATGTTGCTTTAACCACAACAGATAAGTTTACCGAATAAGCTGAGCTATAGCTCCCAATTTTATCGTATCCTTTTGTAATATAGATGGTTATCCAATCCGAGCAATCAAAAGGTCTGGTTAGCATTTAGCATCGACTGTGGGCTCATCGCAACTGACTCAATAGGAAGAACCCCTGCGATTAATTATATGCATAACTCTTGTGGGTGTCGGCAATTAAACCCAGTACACAGATAATCATCCTATCAATAGCCCCTAAGGTTATGCCATTGTGTTAAGGGGGCTCTGTTTATCAACTTGAGATTTTGTGAACTCACATTTATTTGGTAGATTACTCTCCTATAAATGCATTACTGATTTAACCTCATAAGGGAAAAATAACCATGAGCAAAGCTAAAATCGGCATCGTGACTGTGAGTGATCGTGCCAGCGCTGGCGTGTACGAAGATTTGTCTGGTAAAGCCATTATTGAAGTATTGAATGCGTATTTAACGTCTGAATGGGAACCTGTTTACAAGGTGATACCTGATGAGCGTGACGTTATTGAAGCCACATTGATTGATTTAGCCGATAATCAAGATTGCTGCTTAATCGTCACCACTGGCGGCACGGGCCCTGCAAAACGCGACGTAACGCCAGAGGCCACCGAAGCTGTGTGCGACAGAATGATGCCTGGTTTTGGTGAGCTAATGCGCACCGAATCATTAAAGTTTGTGCCAACAGCTATTTTGTCTCGTCAAACTGCGGGTCTTCGTGCCAACTCGTTAATTGTTAATTTACCTGGTAAACCTAAGTCAATCCGCGAATGTTTGGATGCTGTATTTCCCGCAATACCTTATTGTATCGACTTAATGGACGGACCGTTTTTAGTCTGTGACGAAGCCGTGATGAAGCCGTTTAGACCGAAAGCTAAGTAGTATTAATAAGCGGGCTCTGTATTAGTTTGCTGTTGTTGCAGGCCAATACAGAGCTAATGACCATTGCGATTATTCATTAATGTTTGCCTAAGAACCAAGATCATTTGCTGTGATAGATGAGTTTTATGTTTGTACCTGTTTGTGTTTCTTATTATTGATTATGTTGTAAAAAGTACTTTGAGTCATATTTAGTACTACACTAGCAATATATCTTCAGTAGGGCTGGTTCATTATGACATTAAAACGTTTTTCGCTTTTATTGTTGTCTTCACTATTACTTGCAATAACCATGTTATTGGTGAGTATTTACTATTTTTTCTACCTTCCTGGAATAAAAACTGAAATTTTAGATCAGCAACAACAAGAATATAATTTGTTGTATTCTGCATTATCGTTATCAAAAAACAGCTTAACGACCTTATGTTACGATTATGCCGTGTGGGATGAGTTAGTTGAATATATTGGCAACCCGACTGATGATTTTGTTCAACGCAGTATGTCTGACAATGCATTTAAAGCTGCAAATATTGATGCTGTTTTTGTCAGTGACATTAATAATGAGTTGGTTTGGGGTTATCAGGATGACTCATTAACATCATCCAGATTGTCACTCGTTGATTTAATTCATCAGCAAAATATACCATCTTTTGCTATTTTGCCGACAACAGCAGAGATTGCATCACAAGCAGTGTCTAGCCGCAGTGGTTATATCGTTTTTGGCGGGGCGCTCATTTACTTTAGTAATACCACTATTTTACCATCGACTGGTCACGGTGAAATCGTTGGTAGTTTAACTATGGTCCGCTTAGTGGATAAAGCGTTAATTAAAGGTATCAGTCAGTTTTCTTTAGTGAACTTTTCAATTGCTGATGTACAAACATCAACCAAAAGCATGCAAGAGTTTTTTAGTTTAAAACCAATTGAAAACATTGCGCCATCACACAGTTGGCTAATTCGTAATACATTTGATAACCAAGCAATACAGGTGACTTTACACCATAAAAAAGTGTCGTTACCCAAATTGAATTGGGTCTCGGCCATAACGATATTGTTGTCAATAGTGTTGATTGTTTCTCTCTCGTTAATAGCATTATCAAGACTACTTATTGAGCCGCTTATTCGTTTTAACAAAAGCATTAATGACTCATCAGATAATAATTTTATGAGCAAAATGGCTTCCAATCATTTCATCGATGAAATCGAAAATGTGTCTTACTCATTTAATCAATTACTGCTTAAGTTTAACGCTCAACAAAATTACTTAGAGACCTTAGCGGTTCAAGATTCGCTCACAGGCATTACTAACCGGAGAGGATTAGAATCATTTTCAAAGCGAATTATTTCACGTTGGCATCTGGAAAATATTGGTTTCAGTGTGATGATGATTGATGTCGATAATTTTAAGTATTTTAATGATCAACAAGGTCATCTTAATGGCGATGATGCATTAGTTGCCGTCGCGACCTGTCTGGTAAAGGTCATGGCTCCATATGATGCGCTTGCTTCTCGATATGGTGGTGAGGAGTTTTGTATAATTTGGGCCGATAATCATTATCAAAATATATTGAAAGTCGCAGAAGAAATTCGTGAGTCTATCGAGCAATTGCAGATCCCCAATAAAATAGATGGCCGAAATTGGGTCACCGTTAGTATTGGTGTTGTTGTGGTTGATGATAAATTAGCCGGCGTACAAAAATACAACTTTAGCGATGTACTACAACATGCAGATGAGCAACTTTATTTGGCCAAACAAACGGGGCGTAATACCGTCATCGTGGCGAGGTTTAGCAACTAAATGTGCCAAATATCGATGAGTTAACTCGATATTTGGCACTTTAGCGCAAGCACTACAACTTTTTAAATTGCTGCTTAAGCTCAAAATCGCTGTCAGTTACCAGTTTTTCTAACACTTGTATCCGTTCGATTAATGCTTGGTTTTGGGCTTTTATATCGGCGACACCATCGGCGTCAGCTTTTTGTTTATGCTTTAAATAATGTTTAAACATTTCGGATGCCGTGGTGCCGACAATAACAATAAATACTAATGCTATGATCGCAATATCGTTGTCCATAATATGCTCCTTGTTAATGCTCTTTGCTATATTAATTCGTGTAAATCATTTTAAATCAAAAAGTTGTAAATCTACCAGCCTTACTCTAAACCCTTAAGGCTGGCGTCACACCGTTATCAATAAACGCTGATAACAGTAGTTATAAGCCAAAGACCACTTTTTCACTCTTAAGTGACTTCTCTAAGCCAGCGGCTAATCCAATGGCTATTACTAATGTGGCCACAGACGACACGATTAATTGCATCATTGGAATTTCACGGCCCTTAATAAAGTCCATTAAGGCTTGTTGCTGGCCCGACACAGGTAACCACTGCAATACGTCTGGAGCTATGTTGTAACTAGCGGCCATAGAAAGTGCCAAGGGGACAAATAACACCATGGTTAAGTATGATTGTGCCTCTTTGAAGGTTTTAGCCATAAACGACACATACAGTTGCAAGGTTGCAGCCATTAACGCGACGGGAATACCAACTAAGAACATTAAGCCCATAAAATCTTGAGTGATATTGACGGTAAAGCCAATTTCTTGCCACGGAACAAAAGGGTAAGCCACTTTAGATACCAGTAAAATCAAGATTAACCCCAGTAAAGCAAAACAGGTTACGGCAATGATTTTACCTATCACTAACTGGCGGGTGCTCATGGGATGGCTAAGCAATAACGCTAATGAATTACGTTCGCGCTCACCAGCACTGGTGTCGATAGCGAGGTTCATACCAGAGATAAACACTGAATACATCATGGTGAAAATGGCAATGCCCAAAATCATCCCACCTTTAGAGTCCGGTGTGGCTTGATCTTCAATATTTATTTTGAGTGGTTGGGTAATGCGTGGATTAATTCCACGGGCAATTAAACGTATGCTGCCCATTTCTGCGCTATATGTTTGCAGCTGACGTTCAAGTCGACGAATCGACTTTTGTAGCTTCTCATCTGAATTATCAGCAATCAATAATACTTCTGCCGGTTTGGCTTTAGCCATGTTAGCGGCATAATCATCGCTAATGGTTAAGATGATTTTTTTAGCTTGTTCATCTTCACCATGGTTTATGCCGTTATTACTTAAGTAGCGCACTAAATCTGGCGCCTTGTCGGCATTGTGGATGTTGATGTTTAAATCTTCAGGGCTAGATAACTGGCCAATTAACACCATAAACATGGCGCACATGATCAACGGTGTACCGATGGCATAGTAAAGACCAGCCATTACCGATCGTTTGTCGCGTGCGGCGTCGACGAGTTCTTTACGCACCATTGCGAGTATCATTTTCATTATGCTGCAATCCCTTCGTCTGTTCCGATAAGTTCGATAAATGCATCTTCAAGCGAGTCTTTACCTGTTTGCTGACACAGTTCATCTGGGCTACCGATGGCAACAACTTTGCCGTTAGCCATTACGATGACGCGATCACACAAAGCGGCGACTTCTTGCATTACATGGCTTGAAAACAGCACGCAATGACCTTCAGCTTTGAGTTGCAATAAAATATCGCGCAGTAAGCGAGTGCTCATGACATCGAGTCCGCGAGTGGGCTCATCTAAAATGATGTTACTTGGCTTGTGCACTATGGCTTGTGCTAAGGCCGTTTTCATTCGTTGGCCTTGGGAAAAACCCTTGCAACGACGGTCGCTAATGTCTTCAAGCTTCAATTGTGCAATCACATCGGCGGTGGCTTGCTTGGCTTGTTTACGCGACATGCCACTGAGCTCGGCAAAGAAGCTAATGTATTCACGCGGCGTAAGGCGCTCATACAAACCAAAAGGGTCGGGGAATAAGCCTAGCTGCTTTTTAGCACCAATAGGATCGATAGCAACATCAATATCATTGACGGTCGCGGTTCCTGAGTCAGGCTTAAGTAAGCCAAATAAGGTGCGTAAACAGGTGGTTTTACCGGCACCATTTGGGCCAAGTAATCCAGTGATTTGACCATTTTCAGCGCTAAAACTTAAATCATCTAACGCTTGCACATCGCCAATCTTTTTGGTTAAGTTTGCAACAGTAATCATGATTATTCCTTATCTGCAGCAGTATTCGCTGGCGCTGTTGTTTCTATGTCTGTGGGCGTTTTGACAACTGGCAATGCTTCTACAGTATTCGCGTTGAGGTAAAAACTGCGACGAACATCTTTTTGCAAACATTCGCCATTAATGTCTTTTACCGAGCCTTGTTCAACTAATTGGGCGACTAGGTCATTACCACAGCTCTGTCCTGCTACACCATGGGTAGCATAAGGCGCAATAAAATGTTTTGAATGGGTGAGTTTCTCTTGCGCTAGCGCGCCCCAGTTAGGTGGCGTAGCCGGGTCTAGCTCGCCAGATAATAGTAGGGTCGGTATGTCACTGTGGATTGGTTCGCTGAAATTCTCACTCTCAGATGGCATTGGCCAAGCTTGGCAAGTTTTTTCTAGCCCCTCTAGCATGTTGCCACTGATATAGGAGTCTTTAGCATCTTTGCGCATTTGTGAAGTAATGCGATGAATGTCTTCGCCGCACACCACAGAGGCATGCATACCGATAGCAATACCTGTACTGTCTGCAGTTAAGGTGTAAATACCTAATATGGGTTGATAATTACCTTGTGCAGCTTGGTGAATCGCATGGGGGATCAGTGCACGTATGTTTGGCATGTACATCGCCATGCGGATTGCGCCGCTAAACTTACCGCGTGTGAGTAAAAAGTCACTGAGTTCGTCGGTAAGCGGATCACGTACTTGCTGACTAATGGGGGCTTTCGCGAGTAGCATATCGACTTTATTGAACTCGTCAGCTAATTCAGGAAATTGCTGTTGGCAAGCTGGAGTACTTTTACAGTCGCGCCATAATACATTTAAGCCACGTTCTATTGAGCTACCAATGGCGACAACACTTTGTTGCATGGGCACCACGCCATCTAATGTTACTGTCAATAGTGCTTCTGGATAGTGGCGCATATAAAGCTGTGCCATGCGTGTACCATAAGAAATGCCGTATAAATGCAGTTTTTGATAGCCTAAAAATTTGCGTACCGCTTCAAAGTCTTTTAATGCTGAGTTGCTACCGTATTGTGTGATGTCGGCATCAATGTGGGCGAGGCATTTTTCGGTCATGGCAATCACATCGATATCGTCATCATTCATGCTGAGTAATTCAGTGGTGTCATCGTCACAAGATAGAATATTCGATTGGCCCGTGCCGCGTTGATCGATGAGTAAAATGTCGCGTTGCTGACGAACCTTTGACAACATACGATTAAAACCAGCTGCATTTTCAATCGCTGATTGGCCAGGACCACCTGCGATGGCCAGTAAGGCTTCACCAGGATGAGTGTTTTTAATCGCTGGTAAAATAGCAAAATGAATGTCGATTCTCTTGCCATCAGTGAGCTTAGGATTTTCTAACACGCTGATTTTACCGCATTGAAGCTGCTCGTCTAAACCGTCTAAGTAACAAGCACTGGTTTTAGCAGCCGCTGCGAGATTAACCTCTGGTGTGTCGGCATAGCTATAATTGGCGAGTAAAATACTTATAGCAGCAATAAACCAGCGGCTCGTAAGCGTTAGCGAATGGCATAAACCAGGGCGGTTAATTCGCTCTGCTAAGGCTGTGTTGACAAACTTCCTGTTGATCATCGGAACGTTTCCTTTTTGCATTTCATGACGATTATGATACCTTAGCATCTAGTGTATGAGTGTATCAATGTATTAATACAGTTCCTAAAGGCTAATGTTAGAATTATTAAATGTCAACCCCAGCAGTGGTGAACCCATTTATCGACAGTTACACGATCAAATCGTGCGCTTAATTGTTGGCGGACAATTGCACCCTGAAGATGTGCTACCTTCGGTACGTCAACTTGCTGAGCATTTAGCCGTAAACCCAATGACAGTGTCGCGGGCTATGCAGCAACTTGTCGACCAAGGTTGGGTTGAGCGTCGTCGTGGCCAGCCATCACGTGTGGCAGCAAGAACGTCAGCCAATAATGCTTCTGGTAGTAGTTTACTGGCACCGCAATTATCTGAGTTAGTTGATCAGGCGCGCCAGTTAGGAGTCGATTATGACCAATTACAGCGTTTGCTGGCGCAATATTGGGATAAAGAATAGCAGCAACACAGTTCATTCATTTTATCGTTAAGGATATTATCTAGGAAGTCGACAATGGAATCCGAACAACAACCCATTTTACGTTTTAATCATGTGAGCAAAACTTTTGCCGTCAAAGATAAATCGGCAGCAGGACATACAGTATTATCTGATCTATCGATAACACTTTATCCTGGGATGGTGGTCGGATTATTAGGCCAAAATGGTGCCGGTAAGTCGACACTAATGCGCTGTGCGTTAGGTATTATTGATATTGATCAAGGGGATATTTTAACCTTAGGCGAAACGCCTGCCGCGTTATCTATTCAGGCAAAAGAACGTATTGGTTATGTACCACAGCAGCCTTTTGGTTATGAAGGTTTTACCATAGATAAAGCATTAGAACTGCATCGAAGCTTCTACCCAAACTGGGATATGACGCTTGAACAAGATTGGTTAGAGCGGTTCGATTTAGATGTCACCCAAGCGGTGCAAAAACTCTCGGTTGGGCAGCGTCAATCATTGGCCTTGATCATGGCCATGGCGTATCGCCCAAGTTTGTTATTACTCGATGAGCCCGTCGCCAGCCTTGACCCTATCGCCAGACGCAAGTTTATGAGCGACTTATTTGATCTCGCGCTTGATTCGGGTTCTGCTGTATTATTTTCATCGCATATCACCTCTGACTTAGAACGCGTTGCCAGTCATGTTGCCCTGATTAAAAAAGGTCAACTAGTACTGTTTAAAGAGATTGATGCCCTGCGAGAAGAGGTTAAATTACTCAGCATAAATGACGGTACCACCTTACCATCAAGCTACAAAATTTTGAGTCAAAGCGGGCTAAATATGCTGGTGGACACACAAGGCGACTCGGCCGTCATCACGGGAGTGCAGAGCGCCAAGGCCGTTAATTTAGAACAGTTATTTATGGAGCTGCATCGATGAGTTTGCAGCCGTTTAACAGTGGCAATAGCTTATGGCGTAAACCTTATCGTGGCATGCTGCGTTTATGGTTATATGACTTAGGCAGTGTCAGTTTTATTGCCACTGCAGGATTAGGCTTAGTGTTAGGACTGTTGTGCTTTATCAGCGGTAAAACTGAAGTTGTTAGCCTGGTTTTTTCAATGGCTACTGTATCTACTGCAGCAGCAATCGCGTGGCAGCTAAATCGGTTATCAGCAACCGAGTTGACCGGTCTAATACCTGGTTATCAACAGCATGTACTCATACAAGCAGCGAGCATCGCGGCGGGCATGTTATTGATACAGCTATTAATCTGTATTAGTTTTTCTGCTTATGATGTCATCCCCAAATTACTCCTCGCCATTGTGGTCGGTTTACTGTTTGTATGGGCTTGTTTATGGCGCAGTAACAGTTTTCATTTATCATTTTTGTTATTCATAGCGGTACCCTTATTAGATAGGTTAGTGCTCACCATACCGACGTGGATAATGCTGATTATGGTTGCGATACTGTCTTATCATGTTATTGACTTGTGTCGGCGCTTACGCTGGAACAGAGAATCGCGTGTGGTGTACCTCAACGCCGTGCAAATGGGCTGGATGTGGTTGCCAAGCATAAAAGGTTTTACTTGGCTTACCCGCTTTGAACGTTTTTTCCACCCGATGAATTTTTTCATTGGTCCTGTGCTGGCGGTAATGATGTTGTGCTTGCCAATTATCGCTCTTGGATTGATGTTGTTATCGTGGTTGTTTGAGATTAATTTGCCCACATTATTTTTATTGGCACAATTTTCGGTGCTCAGTTGCTCCATCGTTCATTGGAGCCGAATTCAACGTTGGCGCGCGGCAGAAACCTTGTTTTTACTACCTTGTTATAGTGGCCTGAACGGATTGCGTGATGCATTTTACCGAAGTCAATATCGTTTTATTGTGGTGTTGGTGATGATGGTCAGTGCGCTAGGGCTAGTAAAATGGCTTATTGATCCACAAATAACTCTGCCGTTTGTGGCTCATTTAGGATTAAGTACCTTTTGGGGCAGTGCCATTATGCTCGGTGCTGGCTCGGCTTGTCGTAACAGCTATCAAGCGACTGCGGCAATGCTGATTGTATTGATACACTCCATTCTGGTGTCACTGAGCTTTGCCGCCTTAAGGGACGGCGACAGCTTGACGATGTGGCTGCTTATTGATATTCCGCTAGTGGTCATCGGTATACTTGCACTAGTGTGGGGTAAGAGTCAGTTATGGAAAAATGGCATTAGTGCAGCTTAACAGCAGGTCTAATTTTAGTCCGAACGTGACGTTAAGCTCAAAAATAGAGCAAAAGCTCTTATGGTTTGTGGCCGCTTAATGTAGAATGCGAAAAGCGGAACACCTGTAAGCTAAAAAGGCCACAGCCATATGTCATTAGATCAATACCACGTAGTCCAACTTCTGCAGCAACAAGGTCAGTCACTAGGTCATAATATCGCCCTTGAAGGCTTTGATATGCCGGCCCCTTGGCACACTGTCTCTTGGAGTGCATTCAATACAATCACCGACTCAGTCGCACAGTTGTTAATTGAATTTGGCTTACAAGTACAAGACAAGGTGGTTATTTTAGCCCAAAACTGCCCACAGTGGACTTGTGCTGATATTGGCGCCCTAAAAGCGCGCAATGTGGTCGTGCCTGTGTATCCCACCAGTACTATCGATCAAGCGGTGTTTATTGTTAATGATGCTCAAGCTAAATTAATTTTTGCCGGTAACCAACAGCAATACGACATGGCATGTACCATTGCTGCTCAAGCAGACTGCGTAGAGCATATTGTGGTGTTTGATGCGAATGTGACCCTGAATGCCGATAATCATGTGTATTTTGATCAGGTATTAGCGGCGCAATTTAATCCGCTGATTAACGCAGAACTCAATACCAGGCTTTCCAATAGCAACCTAGATGACTTATTAACGCTGATTTATACCTCTGGCACCACAGGTAACCCTAAAGGTGTGATGCTGGACTACCGTAATTTTGCCTCAATGATCAATCAACATGACAGTAAGTTACCTTTTACAGCGGGTGATGTGTCGTTGGCATTTTTACCGCTGAGCCATGTATTTGAACGCGGTTGGAGCATGTATGTATTGTGTCGCGGCGGCCATAATGTCTATCTAAACGACACGAATCGAATTAAAGAAGCCCTCGTTGCGGTAAAACCTCATACCTTATGTGTTGTGCCGCGATTTTTAGAGAAAATATACAGCGCAGTACACGATAAAGTTGGCCGAGCCTCTAAACCAAGGCAAGCTCTGTTTGCCTGGGCGATGAGAGTAGGCAAACGTCAATTTGACGTTTGCCAAGGCCGTGCTGCAGGAAGTTTGTGGTTAAGTGCACAGTGGCTGCTGGCTAACAAGCTGGTTTACAGTAAGCTACAGCAAGTGTTGGGTGGCAGGTTAAAGTTTATGCCTGTTGGCGGTGCAGCTCTCGATGTTAATGTTGGCAGCTTTTTTCACAGCATTGATGTGCCGGTATTGTGTGGTTATGGCATGACAGAGACCAGCGCCACAGTAACTTGTAACACCTTAGATAATCGCGTATCGGGATCGAACGGCAAGCCACTCGATGCCATGCAAATTAGGCTAGGCAAAGACGACGAAATTTTGGTACGTGGCGACACCGTGATGCGTGGTTATTACAATCGACCACAAGATACAGCTGAAGCCTTTGAAGATGGTTGGTTAAAAACCGGTGATGCAGGGCGTATTGATGAGCAAGGTAACTTATATATTACCGATCGTATTAAAGAATTAATGAAAACCTCGAACGGTAAATACATAGCACCGCAGCGAGTTGAAGGTAAGGTGGCTTGTTGTCCGTTTATCGAACAAGTCGCCATTGTTGCCGATGCGCGTAATTATGTATCTGCCCTCATTGTGCCAGCATTTGAAGCATTAAATACTTGGGCTAAAGCCCAAGGTATTCATGTTGAAAACCCAATTGAGTTATTACGTCACTCACAAGTGGTGGCTCATTTTGAGCAGCGATTAATTGAGTTGCAGCATGAGCTAGCTGGGTTTGAAAAAATCAAAAAATTCACTTTATTACATGAAGCATTTTCAATGGAGTCTGGACTCATTACGCCAACATTAAAGCTGCGTCGTAAAATGATTTACAGCAAATATCATAGTGAAATTAATGCCATGTACGGGCAGTAATTAATTATCAATAATAATCCTAAAGGACGCACTAGCGTCCTTTTTTGTAATACTTAGTGATAATTGCCAGTATTTCCAGTAGAGGTACAATACTCTATTTTAAAATTAGGCAACATAGAGGGAACTATGGAAATTATCACGGTAAATGGAAAGCCTGTTTTTAGATCTAGCACTCAGTCTTTTTATGGCAATCAATTTAGCCAGAAAGTGTTAGCTAATATCGATACAAAAACGCTGTTCAAAAAAATTGACGCTATACCAGGTCTTGCGGGTGCAGGAATCGTTTATATTGATAGCAAATACAACATTATTGAATTAAGAAAATTCGAACCTGTTTGCCAGCTAAATCCTATTAAAATCGTTCTAAGGGAGCCTCCTCAATTAATGAGTCAGGCCGAGTTTGCCTCCCACTTAAAAGGTAGCCAAGGTAATACCCGTGAATCTAAATTAGTTGGTGAATTGGGAAATGCTGCTTGGAGTTGTGGTACTGCAGTTCTTGGTTGGACAGTTGTTATTGGAAGTTTAGGCGCAATCCCATTAACCGGCGGGACAAGTAGTGCAATAACGTATTTAGCAATAGCAGGTGCAACGGCTGGTTTTGCTCAATGTATGAATGGTTTGATTAGAGTAGGTGCTGAAGCTTATTCTCCTGAGTTTAAAGATGATTTTGACTCACAAGAGTGGTATCAAAATACCACTTCAGCTTTGGATTTAGTGTCACTTGCAGGAGCAGGTGCTGCTGCTTTAGGTACAATAAAAGCAATAAAAATGATGCAATTAGGTACTAGCAAGAATACCTATGAAATCTTAAAGGGGTTATCCCGTGCCGAAAAAAAGAGATTAAATCGTGAAATTACCCGCCTTAATTTACCTGGTGCTTCAGGTAAGTTAATAAAATCAATGGCTCGAAAAGGCAACATAAAAAAATATACAGGCAAACAAATTACCCATGCATTTCGTTTACATTTAATGGATGCTATTGGAGCTTCAATGAGCGTTTTTGGTAGCGTATTCAATGGAACAATTGGAACAATGGCTATTGGGATATATGAGGAGCTCGCTGATTGATGAAAAGACAAATTAAACAGAAAAGTGATGACGATATTGTCGGATTATTTCCACCTATGAAGTCCATAGCGGCTTTTTTAGCTGCGACACTATTCATGATGCTTTCCATCGCACTGTTAAATCTGCTCATTTTAGATTTTTATTTTGGTATAGTTGATATAGGAAGCGAGCTTCTGTTCTTATATCTATCGGCATTAGTAATTATTTTCAGTGGCTTCAATTATGCAGTTGTTAGAGGATCTTTCTTCGCTGTAAAAGTCTTAAAATGGTATTTCTGTATTTTATTTATTATATTTTTGCCAACAGTGTTTTTAATCGCAGAGCAGGCAACATTTATTTATGCATATCTGTTAGCTGTTGTTTTTTTGCTCATGTCACTTTACTTGTTACAAAGTAAATACTATCAAGTATTTGTTCAGTATCAATTTGATGCCTTAGAAGATATCAAAGAGGTTCGTGCTGAAATAGCGGCTGAAGTTGCTGCAGACAAAGCTAAATATTAAAAGGTTTTTTATTTTATTAGAGTGGCTTATAACTCAGTTAATATGGCAAATTCACGAACGATAATAAGGATAGTGAAGCTACAACTTTGGTTAAGTAAGCGTAGCTAATTTGCCGCTTAGCAGCCCGAAAACATAGTGATTTGATTCCTTTATCGCCGGGAGATTTTTGTAATGGCAGATGAATACTATTTCAGATTTCTCCTCGCACTCCCCCCATAAAAACCCTACGTGATAATAACTTTTTTGATGACCTCGAGTGAGATGTGTCGTTAGAATGGGTTAATGGCATTTGTTCACCGAACAAAACGTCAATGGACTCAAAATAATAATAAAGGATTCTTTGTGACAGACACTCAATTTAGCATGACCCTCAAACCGCGCTTTTGTGAAACCGACGCATTAGGACACATTAACAACACGGTTATTCCTGTGTGGTTTGAAGCGGCTCGTGAGCCCATTTTTGAAATCGTAAATCCAGGCCAAGATTTAACTAAGTGGAACATGATCATTGCTGGTTTTACCGTCGCCTTTACCGCACCAACATATTATGGCGCAGAAGTTGTGGTTAAAACGCATATTAGCCGTTTAGGCAATAGCAGCTTCGATATATTACAAAGCAGTTGGCAGCAAGGTAAAAAAACCGCTGAAGCGACCACTACTATGGTGCATTATAATTACCAAACTGAAAAAAGTGAGCCACTCGCTGAGTGTGTCCGTCAGCAATTGGCAGCGTTAACGGGTCCGGTTTAAGGTGTTAATGAGCCATAATAGCTTTAGGTAACATAAGGGCTTAACGTATAAATTTGACCACATAGCTGCAGCTGGTATTGATGTTAAAATTTTCCGTTTTAGCCCACGCCAGCCCAGTACGAACTAATTTTTCGGCAATACCTTGGCCGCGTAAAGCGGGTGGGACAAAGGTGCGTTGGAAATCGATACTTTGACCATCTAAGTGGTATTCGAGCACGGCTTCAGCCCCTTGAGTGACGACTACAAAACGATGTCGATCGACTTGATGTTGCACTGTTACAGCTTCTTGGTTGCTCATGGCTTGTTCTCTATTGTTATTGATTGCTGCATTGTTTAAGCAAGATTAATCTCGTTATTCATGCAGCTTCAATGCGGCAAGTAATTCTGGGGTTAATTTGGCTTTTTGGTTCGTTTTGAAGTTAAACATCACCACTTTTGCCCAGCCGATAGTCGTAACAGCTTGCTGTGCTTTACTGAATACAGTGTAATGCATCACAAAGCGGTCTTGAGTGATGTCACTTATTTTTACGCCAACAATGATAGCGTCAGGAAAGGTCAGTGGGCGCTTAAAGCGGGCATTGGTTTCGCTCAATACTGGACCTACTCCAGTGGTTTTTATATCGCCTAGTAGGTTAATTTGATTAAAGAAATCGAGACGCGCGGTTTCAAAGTACTTAAAATATACTGAGTTATTAACGTGTTGTAGAGCATCCATTTCACCCCATGCTACTTGAATGTCTGTGCTGATAGAATGTTGAGCTAAAAAGTCATTCATGGCGGTTCTCTGTTGTGGATTAATAAATTAAACGCTTGTTTAAATTTCAACTGTTAATCTAACAGTCCGGACGATGAACAACAAGGGACAGTGGCTATTACAGTAAGTATATCCAGTGAACTTATAAGGATTTCACCTTGCGAAAAGAGACTTATCTAACAACATCGAGTTTATGGATATCGTCATGTTGGGCAGTGTTTACTGCACGATTTGCTAAGCTGCAAACTCAACTGAGTGCGCCGCAAAAGCTCTACCTCGTCGCGATAGTGTTGTTGTTTTGTACTGACTCCGTTGTGTGGGTGGCGATTATCAGCGTCATGGCGATGTCGATTGAGTTCTGGCATTTATTTGAACGCATGTGGCACAGTTTGGCTGGTAAAGCGGTGTTGTTATTGTTCTACGCCATCGTAGCTAATTTTGCCTTGGCAAGCTCAAGTTCAGTGGTTAACGATGTGGTTGGTGTGGCTGCTAGTAGTTTTAATTATACTCATAACTTTGCCATATTATTGTATATCCCAGCATGGAGTGTGGTGATGAGCTGTATAGTATTGTTAGTGCTGCAGCTTATTTTCCCGCTGATGTTTGCCGTGTCTTTTTTACTCCGTCCTTTTGGTGTAACCAATTTTCGCTTGATTAGTCATCAACATTTTCATCGTACTACTTTTTGGGTGCGGGTGATTTTAGCTGCTGTTGTGCTGTATCACCTTGCCATGCTGATGGATCTGGGTGGGCAGATTGAGAAAGCCTTAGATGATCCACAAGTTGTG
>NZ_JACJER010000111.1:0-15720 GCF_014164185.1 Shewanella sp. SG44-6
TTGTTGATTAACCCTACTCGGTATAAGAGATGAGATAAATCGATATAAAGATCGCTTCACGTCTGCAATATAAAACTCACCATTTGTGTTACAACAGGTATTTGCACGCTAATACATGGCAAAGACTGTTTGAAAATTATTGTTATCCTTTGCAGAGGATGATTAAGCATATGTCCTAATTACAGTTTATATGCTTGCTAACGTCATTCAAATATCTTACTTGAAAGCGCTGCCAATTGTCGCGGCTATTTTACGTATTTATGAAAAGATATTTCGCAGCAAATCCACTGTTCATTTTCTATACTAACCTAATCTTGCTGCAGGACGCAGCTGACAACGTTTAAGGATGAACAACGATGAGATTTTCTATTCAAGAAAATGGCTTCAGTTTGATTGAAGTTATTATCACCACGCTAGTCGCTTCAATTATGTCATTGATAGCTATCCCCCCATTAAATGACGTGATTGAACAAATCAGAGCCAGAAGTAATATTCAAGTTATTCAACAAACTATTCAATTAGGCCGAAATATGGCCATAAGTTACGGTGCAAGGGTAACGGTTTGCCCTTTAGTTGAAAACGTGTGTTCTGAGGATTGGAGTCTTGGGCTAAGTGTTTTTATTGACCAAGGTGAAAAAAATCAACTTGATGCGAATGACCAACTACTCCAACAGACATCACCGTTTAATGAAAATGATTATATTAGATATAACCGCCCGGCGATCCGCTTTCAACCTGATGGACTTGCCTCTGGCACTAATGGCACATTAACTTATTGCCCTGGAAAGGTTGATAGTGAATATGCAAAAGCGGTTATTGTTAATCAAGCTGGGAGGGTAAGGATATCAAAGAAGAAAAATATAACATGCAAACTTTAGCGAATCGTAAAATGACAAATTTACACGTAAGAAATTGATTGCGACAGATGTCCGCAAATAGTCAATAAAACACTGTTATTCAGGTTGTGCTTGGTTATACTCTTGCTTATATGGCGGAGGACTCTTGCATGAAAAAAATACAATCTGGATTTACCCTAGTAGAATTGATGGTCACTGTTGCAGTTGCTGCAATACTGTTAGCAATTGGAGTGCCTTCGCTGACCAGCCTTTATGAAGGTATTCGAGCAAGAAGCGCTATCAGTACAATTGAATCATCATTTGTATTTGCGCGTAGCCAAGCAGTTAGTTATGGCAGTAGAGTCTCAGTCTGCCCAATGGCATCGACATCATGTGGCAGTGACTGGACCAAGGGTTTTAGCATATTCATTGATAATGGCACTATTGGCACTATGGATACAACCAATGGTATTGCTGATGTAGTATTACGCAAGGTAGATGCATTTAACAGTAACGATATTATTAAATCAGATTTATCACGATACAGTTTTAACCCTGATGGTATGGTGGCGAATGGCAACAGCGGCACTTTGCGTTATTGCCCAGGCAGCGCGGACAGTAGTTCATCTGAGGCCGTAAATATTAATTCGTCAGGCAGAATGTCTAAAGTTAGTACCACCATTGCTTGCAGTTAGTAAAAAGGCTTACCTAGGTAAGCCTTCTTTATGTTAGTGATGAAATGAATTAATAAGTTCTTTGTTCATCTAATTCTCGCAAGTGTGCATCTTTAAATTTTTTATCTTCTGCAATGCATTCAACAACTCGTTTAACCAATAAACGTTCGTTAGATATTGTTGGCACGTATTCCGCGAGTAGAGCACTTTGCTCTTGTACAACTGATTTTTTTTCCCATACAAAAACGGCAATATTTGGACCGTTGGGTGTTTCTATATGACATTTATACGGAATATAATCAGTTTTATCTTCAGCAAAAGCAGAGGAAGTACTCAAGAAATATAAAATTGCTGTGAATATTATGTTTGTTCTCATTTCCAACACTCCGAAGGTGACTTAGCGCCCGTTGAGGTTAAAGATATCGTTGCACAAGCCGTATCACGAGTCGCTTGTACTCCTACAGCAGTAGCTGTCACGGTATAATCATCACCACTCAGCGTTGTATCAACCTTATAATAGGTATTTTCAACAATCCAAGGATCTGCATTCAACCCAAGTTTAGTCATATCAGTTGCAAAGCTTCGATGATCTAAATAATACTGTTCTTGTAAATTGGCGACATGCATCACCCCAGCCAAACCGTCACCACGAGCACCTTTAGCAACAAACTGAGTATAATTAGGATATGCTATTGAAGCTAAAATGCCCACTATCACGACAGTGATCATCACTTCAATTAATGTAAATCCGAACTGTAGCTGCTTCATTTTTTTACTCATTCCTACTCATCAATATGATAATAAATTTTATTAATACCTAAACCACCACCGATACATTTATCATCACCAGCAGCACACCCATCCCCCTCATCATCCACTTTATCCATGTCATCACCAGCAGAACCAATACCAATTAAATACATATAACTATCTGATGTTCCATTAGGCGGTATAACTAACTGAGGAGTATCAGGAACTCGAGCGCCCATTTCTAAATACTCTTGAGTATATGAACGAGTACCTTTGTGTAAATCAAAACCGTATAATCGACCTTGACCAATGGCTAAACATTGGTTTGCAGATGTATTATCCCCAGGAACATAAGAGGTAAAGAACACTTTTCCTTGGATGATTGTAGAGGCCGATAAACTTTTTTCTCCTTTAGCGGCGAAGTTATAATACCAACCTCGTTTTGCACCAAACTCAATATTTTGCTGTTCAGTTTTCGGAGGCGTAGAAGATACATTATAAAGATTTGCTAACTCCAACGGAGCAGGTATCTCTTTACCTGCCGCACCAGTAAACGATTTAGTAACAACATTACGGTCTTGTAAAACAAAAAACTTATCTGAGCGCGTTGTATCTAAAGGATGCGGTCTGTGGCCACTGCCAACGGTCACAGCATCATAAGGGATATTTTGATACGTCAGGTTCGTGGTTGTATTATTAGACGAGTCAGTGACTGATACTTCAGAGATATTAGTAAATACCGTTTGCGCCACTGCAGGCTCTGCAAAAAATCGTCTATCAGTAGCTTGTGTGGAACCTCCTAAACTCGCAAACTTAAACGCAGTCCACGGACTGGTAGAGCTAGTCGGTGAAGCACTAGGTAAATCCATACGCCAAATATTAGCCCCTGTATCAGTTGCATATAATCTGTCAGTTAATTTATCACTGTTGCTGTCTAATATTGCGATGCTATTTGGAATGCTGTCAACAATACCAGGTAATTGTGTTCCACTAGAACCTGTACCAAATCGATAAACTAGGGCTCCAGTTTCAGCGTTTAAAATATAAACACTGCGGCCGGTAGTGTCATCAGTACCAACTCCAGCACTATCTTTTGTTGAAGGGTTATATCCACCGCCAATAATAACCACTGGAGAGGCTGTATCCGCAGAGGTATTGCCTGCAGGTACGCCAGGGATGAACGTGACCACTGGTTCAGCCCAAGACTCGCCCATATCACTCATCCCAGTGGAGCTCGGGTCAACTTTCCACATAAATTGTGGTGAATCAGGATTTGTAATGTTAAGGGCATAATAAGATTTCCCCCCGCGACGCATACCCACAAATAACCAAGCTTTATCAATTGCACCTGATGCATTTCTTTTTACATATGCAACAGGCGGGCTATCCATACCGTAAACAGAATGAACGCCTGTTGGTACGTTTGCCCTTAACTCACGAAGGTTAGGTAATAATTCCTGGGGCATAAATGCCCATGACTCTTCAACACTCGAACCACTGTCTTTAAACATGTGTAAAAAGCCAGCATTGGTGCCAAGTAAAATACGTATATCTGGGGACCCGGCAGTACCATAGTTAATGGCTAACGGTTTAGAGTGCAGTGGGTCGCCCATAATATCTGAACGCTTATCAGTTGTTGAACCATCTTTGTCTTCATCATCAACGTCGACACCTTTAGCCCAATCAAATAATTTGGTAAGTTCAGTTTTATCGACCCCCATAAAGGAAGCTAAAGCCGCTTCGCTACTAATACCAGGACTGGTTGCAGCGTTTGATTTGGTAAAGGCCTTAATAGCGCCACCAGCACCAAAATTACCATATAACGTTCGAGTAGGGGTTGATTGAAGCTTGGTTAATGCACCACCAATTTCAACGTTATTACCATCACCGCCACCACTTGTGGCAGTACAGACGGAATTATCAGTCCAGTAAGAACATGCAGATGAGGCTAAGTTTCCATCATCACCAATGGCATCATCACCATTTTTATCAACTATGTCTCCCGATCCAGTAACCTTAAACTTTTTTAAGTTGCCGACCCACCGAGGACCTTCATTAGGTAAAAACATCGCGTAGTAAACTGAGTCTAATGTTTGGGTTCTATCAAAGTTATTACTCGCAATAGATGGAGAGGTAAAACTGGAATTAGTTTCTAAAATATTAGAGAAAATGGACTGTAATGCTTCTTGTAATTTTTGAGCATCAGCAGCTGTGTAGGTTGCACCACCACCACGAGTAGCAGTTTCTTTCAGAATAGCCGCTACTGAACTTGCATCAGAACCAAAACCGATAGTGTAAGTCGATACAGTCTGAGTACCATCAATAGTGGTATTGACGTCATTGCTATTTAACCAACCAGCAAGGGCGGGCAAAAAGTTCCCTGAATATTTGTTAGCGTTTGTAATACCAGAAAGTTTTCTAATCTCAGTATCAGCATTATTATCACGGGTTGGCTCACCATCTGTCACATAAATAACATAGGCTTTATCTTGACATTGCTTGCCAAAAAATGGAGAAATATAGCTATTATCCTTTTCTATCGTTTTATCTCGTTCTGGATCTTGGCTATCATCGTCATCACCGTAGAAAACCCCTAAACCAGCAAAGTAACGATAAGCTTCGTATAAATTTTCACATAATGGCGTGTAACCATCAGCTTTAAACTTGCCAATTGTGGTCAATAAGTTCGACTTATTCGATTCGTTATTTGTAGTGATACCATACACAATACGGCCACCACTTTTTGAGCCATCTGCATAATTTCGGTTAAAAACAGATAACCCAAAATCTACACCTGGTGTTGTGACAATAGTGTCTTCAATTACACGTTGTGCCACCTCTAATCTTGAATATTTTTTTTGATTTTTAGTGCTGTGATACCAGCTTACATATTTTTCAGTATATAACGTGACTGGTTGCCCTATACCAAAATTGGTCAACTTAGACTTTTCTATTGCGGCATCTATTTCAGCTGTGGATGATGAATTATTTGCTGCCACATAACGAATAGGATCCGCGCTGGTTCCTAAACCATCAACAGGAAAACCATAAAAGTTAGTACCATTATTATAATAGTTACGCTCAGCAACATCTTCATAGCAATCTACTTGCTTAATTGAGCGGCCATCCGTTAACGGTAATTCAGACCATACGCCGTTCTCACCAACATACTTATGC
The DNA here is from genome assembly GCF_014164185.1 of Shewanella sp. SG44-6. Taxonomy (NCBI): domain Bacteria; kingdom Pseudomonadati; phylum Pseudomonadota; class Gammaproteobacteria; order Alteromonadales; family Shewanellaceae; genus Shewanella; species Shewanella sp. SG44-6. Next base: position 5,438 of record NZ_JACJER010000111.1, read on the forward strand.
TCGCGAAGATATCCAGTGAACATACCATAATCCTCAAGGTATTTTTCACCCACATCGCAGCCATTAACACTATGTAAAAAAAACTGGTTGCTGCTTACCGCAGGAATACTAGAACTACTGCGAGTAAAATACAGTTTAGTATCGCCCTTTAATGAACCATTTGAGGTGTTTTCTTTACCTCGTTCATAAGGCTCATCTGTTTTAAAACTAGTACTCATACTGCCTGATGTATCAAAAATAATCAGTACTTGCGGCTTAGAACCAGTACGAGCGGTAGACTCAAGCACATACAACTCAGTATCATCGGCGAAACTGATGGATGAGAAAGCCAAGATAGCAAATAGCAATGTAGATAATAATTGTTTAAAAAACATGACTAACTCCCCGTTAACACTTCTTGTTCTATGCCTGCCACGACAGTAACTAGACCCATATCACTTCGGCCAAATGTTGCTGCACTGGAGATTTCAATACGACGACAACTAACTAAATTACCTGAACTAGCTTTTGTGCTTCTTTGGCAACCCACATCGCCAACAGTCATTGGTGTAAGTGTATTTGATACACCTAAAGCATTATCAACTGTTGTAGAGACAGCTGACATTGTGGCCATGGTACTACCCGAATTAGCCAAGATGGCCTTATCTTGTGCCCCTTTGGCTGATGCCATAGCTTCTAAGCGTTCAGAGCCTGCCCCCGCCATTCTTAATGACTGAGTTGAATTGACCGCTAATGCAACACCAATCAAGGTCATTAACACTAATATGATTAATGAAAAAAACAACACAATACCTTGCTGCCTTTTTATAGATTTGATCATTGCCTTCACCTTGACACTAATTTGATAGTCGGCTTAACAACCAAGATTGTAAGTTGACTAATATAAAAACTATTACCTAAGTATTTATTAATATAGGATTTTCTAAAATAATCGTACTTGAAACAACCTTACGGCGGTAACTATCATTAAGTGGCCCAATCGTCTTGTCACCAAGCTTATATTTATTACTATTTTTATAGCTTCTGTCCTCTTCGCTTGAGCGAACCAGTAAAAATACCCTTAAAGAAACTAAACGTTGAAATAATTCGTTATCCCACATTAACGTTGTTACATTTTGTGCAGGCATATAGCTATCAGCAGTACCGTCACCATCACTATCAAAGCCATACAGTATCCGCATATTTTCTACGCCTTCAACGAGCTGCTCTTCGTTATTCATGCCATTATTGATAGATAAAGTACGGCGTCTTAATACTGGGATATTACCATCATCTCGAATAAAGTAGACATGGTGTTGGTATTCCCATAACCGACTATTCGCAAGTCCAGGAGCCGCTGCACTACCGTTAAAAAAAACAATTTCATTAGAAGTTGACGCAGCATAATAGCGAGTTGCAGTTAATACTGTAGCAGGCGGCCCGATTAGACGCTTAATTTGAATAACATCAGTGTTACTATTCGGCGTAATACAAGCTAAGGTTTCTGCACTCACTCCCTGCTCATAACCCCATAACCGACGGAAATGTGACGGTTGTACATTAGGAAAGCTGGCATTATTAAGACCCGCACCCAAGCAATCTGCTGCTACCGCGGTAGATGAGATAGTAGTATTACTGCCGATGATAAAGTCAGTGCCTGTAATATCGCCCATAAAACCTAGCTGACTGAGATCTCGCTCCATAATAGCTAAAGCAATTCGACCGTTTTCTTGTAGCTGATTAAATTGGCTTGTGGTTGTGACGTTACTAGAAGACATACTAAACATGGTAAAAAGACCAGCCGTTAAAAATAGACTAATCAGCATCGCAACCATTAATTCAACAAGCGACATGCCTTGTTGACATTTAAATACTCTTATCATGTTATTATCGCCGTATTGATAGCCAAGGTACGTCGTCGATCACTGCTGCTGCCACAGTCTTTAACCACATTGGCTTGGCCTTCAGCGCCATCAGATGAAGTACGTACCCCCTTCCATGTAATAACAACGGTAACATTAGGAGCATTGACACTAATGCATGCTGTTGGTGAATCTAAGCCACCGACATTTGTATTGTCTGACGACTTTTCACTTGTGCCTAAAAATGCACGCTCCCATTGAAATAAGTCCCAATTTCTAGTTTCAATATTAGTGCAAATAACGTTTGCTCCAACCGCAACATCACAAGATTTTGCCGATACTATCGTACTGCCAGTATAGGTACCATTGTAAGTGGCTAATTGACTGCTATTGATGCGCATTCGATTAATAATATCATTGGCATAATACGAAGCTTGAGTTTGCTGGAAAGACTCAAAACTGCCTTGTTTAGAAATAATATGAAGATTAAAAATGCCAATAAGGCCTATCACCAGAATAACCAGTGAGACCATAACTTCAATCAAGGAAAATCCATTCCTTTTAGGTGACATAAGCGTCAAACCTCCTGCAAAGATCAATATTAGAGAATACGACCTTAAATTTTGTTGCGCCAAGCTAGTATTACTTAATATATAGATGATAGCTGAGTTAAATGTAATCAGATAGTATCAATTTTGTATATTAAGCATGATTAATAGCTCGAAATATTTTATTGGTATTATACTCGGTTCATTTTTTAAGTACAAAAAACCCGCAACCTAAATTAAGTTGCGGGTTAATATTTTTATCGTATTGAAATTAAACAAATAACTAACGTTATTGTGAACGTAACAATTAACGCAATTCTGCAGGTACGGCGAAAACGGTATCTTCTTTACGGCCTTCAACTTCAGTTATCACACTCGGTGCTAATGTCGCTATCGCGTTAACAACTTGTTGAACTAACACTTCAGGCGCTGAAGCACCGGCTGTGACAGCGACTTTCTTTACGCCGTTAAACCATGCAGCTTCTACATCAGCAGCGGTATCAACTAAATAAGATTGAGTACCGTTTTTTTCAGCCAGTTCACGCAAACGATTTGAATTAGAACTGTTTTTAGAACCAACAACAATCAGTAAGTCCACTTCTGCAGACATACTACGTACTGCATCTTGACGATTTTGAGTTGCGTAGCATATGTCATCTTTACGGGGCCCTTCAATTGAAGGAAAACGTTGCTGTAATGCACTGATGATATCTAAAGTGTCATCAACAGACAGTGTGGTTTGAGTAACAAAACATAAGTTCTGAGGATTATTAACCTGAAGATTATTAACATCTTCAGGTGATTCAATAAGATAAACACCACCTTTAGGGTTATCGTATTGTCCCATTGTGCCTTCAACTTCTGGGTGCCCTTGATGGCCAATCAAAATGCACTCGATACCTTTACGACTTGCACGAGTGACTTGCAAATGCACCTTTGTCACTAAAGGACAGGTAGCATCAAATACTTTTAAACCGCGATCTTTGGCTTCTTTTCTTACTGCCTGAGATACACCATGGGCACTAAAAATAACAATGCTGTTATCTGGAACCTGATCAAGTTCATCGATAAAAAGCGCACCACGCTGTTTTAGATTTTCAACCACATAGCGATTATGTACCACTTCATGGCGAACATAAATTGGTGGTTCAAATAATTCTAAAGCACGCTCAACAATACTGATTGCACGATCAACCCCAGCACAAAAACCGCGAGGATTAGCCAACAAAATACTCAGTTCAGGAGACGTCGGATCAACTTTTAACATGTGATACCTTTTTAATCAGTTATAACACTGACCACTTCAAGCTCAAACGTAAGCGTGCGTCCAGCAAGTGGATGGTTTAAATCGACAGTAATTGAGTCACCAGCAGTATCACGAACGATACCCGGTATTTCACTACCACCTGGGCCTGCAAAACTGACGATGACACCGTCTTCAAGCTTCATATCAGCTGGAAAACGGCTTCTGTCCATATAATGGATTGCATCTGGATTTGACTCACCAAAAGCATCTTTTGCCGCTAAGGTAAACTTGTGCTTATCACCTTCACTCAAGTCTTTAAGTTCATCTTCAAAAGCCGGACTTAAGCTACCGTCACCAATATTAAAACGCGCCGGTTTGCCCGATGCTTTAGTACTGTCAGCGGTCGATCCGTCTTCTAATACAATATTCATATGGCACACCAATGAGCGACCATCTTGTTTAGTTAAATCTGTCACAGTTAATCTTGCTCCTTTGGTGACTTTGCATCTGGTCTAAATGATTCCCAGATGATCAGTACTGCACCCACAAATATACCTGAATCGGCAATGTTAAACGCTGGATAATGGCTGGTTTGCCAGTAGAAATCGATAAAATCAACGACAAAGCCATGCATTAAACGATCAACTAAATTGCCCAGTGCGCCACCAATAACTAAGGTAAAGGCTAAATTACTCCGCCATATCGTGTGTGACTGTTTACGAAGCCATACGGTGAGTAAAGTACTAAAGCCGAGAGCTATAATAGTAAAGAACCAACGTTGCCAGCCACCAGCATCACTTAAAAAACTGAACGCAGCGCCATAGTTTCGCACATAAGTGAAATTAAAAAATGGCAGCAGTTTGATAGACTCATACAATTCAAAATTGGCCAAAACCCATTGTTTAGATAGCTGATCGGCTAAAAACACCAATGCAGCTACCCAATACCAACGCAAGCCACTGTCTTTCCATGTTAATGGCACAGTACTCATTGTGTTACTTCCTTAAGCAAAATTGCGTTGTTCGCCTTCACCTTCAATATTGGTCACACAGCGTTGACACAATGTTGGGTGAGATTCAATGGTGCCAACTTCTTCACGATAGTGCCAGCAACGCTCGCACTTCTCTGCCGAACTTTTGGCTACCACTAGCTTAAGTGAGCTTAATTCTGTTTCGATGGCGTCATCACCGGCTTGTGACATATCCGCCACGGCCGCTTTTGAAGTAATAAGGATAAAACGCAACTCATCACCCACCTTGGCGAGTTCAGCCGCTAAATCAGCATCAGCAAACAATGTGACTTCAGCTTCTAATGAACCACCAATACGCTTGTCACGACGCGCTTGTTCAAGCACTTTGTTGACTTCATTACGGACAGTTAATAGTTTTTCCCAATAATCATCACTTAAATCACTGTCAAGCGTTACCGCTTCTAGGCCTTGATACCATTCTTGAGTAAACACATACTTTTCACGCTTACCTGGTAGCTGCTGCCAAACTTCGTCGGCGGTAAAGCTTAAGATTGGCGTCATCCAACGAACCATAGCTTCGGCAATATGATAAAGCGCAGATTGACAACTACGACGAGCATGACCTTCTTGCTTCGCGGTGTACTGGCGATCTTTAATAATATCAAGATAAAAACTGCCTAGCTCAACAGAGCAGAACTGCATCAATTTTTGGGTCACTTGGTGGAAGTTGTATTGATCATACGCTTCGATAATTTCTTGTTGCAGTACCGCTGCACGGCGAACAACCCAACGATCTAATGCGACCATGTCTTCTGAGGCAATCATGTCTGTTTCTGGGTTAAAACCATTTAGATTCGCTAACAAGAAACGAGCAGTATTACGAATACGACGATATGCGTCAGCACTACGATTTAAAATTTCATCAGATACGGTCATTTCGCCACTGTAATCCGTTGCGGCAACCCATAAGCGTAAAATGTCAGCCCCAAGCTTATTGATCACTTGTAGTGGCGCTATCACGTTACCAACAGATTTTGACATCTTACGGCCTTTACCATCAACGGTAAAACCATGAGTCAACACTTGCTTATAAGGTGCAGTACCATTCATCGCCGTTGAAATCATCAATGATGACATAAACCAACCACGGTGCTGATCGCTCCCTTCTAAATACAAATCAACGCCATGACCATGAAACTCTGGGCGCGCAGCAACAACAGATGAGAATGATGAACCTGAGTCAAACCATACATCTAATGTGTCAGTCACTTTACGATACTGTTCTGCTTCATCACCGAGTAACTCACTGGCATCTAAATCCCACCAAGCTTGAATACCCTGTTGTTCAATGCGATGCGCGACACGTTCCATTAGTGAAACACTGTCTGGATGCAATTCATCGGTTTCACGGTGAACAAATAAGGTGATCGGTACGCCCCAAGTACGCTGACGAGAAATACACCAGTCGGGACGATTTTCAACCATTTTTTCGATACGGCTTTGACCCCAATCAGGGATCCACTTGGTTTGCTCAATTTCTTTTAATGCTTGCGAGCGTAAACCATGGTTATCCATAGAGATAAACCACTGTGGCGTAGCACGGAAAATAATCGGTGTTTTGTGGCGCCAGCAATGTGGATAACTATGACGATAAGCAACATGCAGCAATAACGCGCCTTTTTCTTCTAACAGCGCAACCACATTGGCGTTGGCTTTAAAGACATGCTGACCGGCAAAAAATTCAGTATCAGCTTTATAAACCCCATTATCGCCAACGGGGTTTGCCACTTCTAAACCGTATTTTTGACCAACAATAAAATCGTCCTGACCATGCCCTGGTGCGGTATGTACAATACCAGTACCCGCGTCAGTCGTAACGTGATCGCCTAAAATGGCTGGCACATCGAACGCATAAAATGGGTGGCTAAAACGCATTAACTCAAGCTCAGCGCCCTTTACTTCACCTAAAATGATGTGTGACTCTGCAGCGTAACGCTCAAGGCAAGACTCGACTAAAACTTGGGCCAAAATCAATGTGGTGGTTTTGCCGTCTTTAACAAATTCCACCAAGCTATAATCTAGCTCAGGGCTTAATGCTAACGCACGGTTAGCAGGAATCGTCCAAGGAGTTGTAGTCCAAATAGCCATTGCCACTGGTTTAGCATAATTTTCAACGCCAAATTTAGCTGCAACTGCTTGGCTATCAACAGCCACAAAAGCCACGTCGATGGCTGGAGATGTTTTATCTTCGTATTCAACTTCTGCTTCAGCTAGCGCTGAACCACAATCGGTACACCAATGCACAGGCTTAACACCTTTGTGCAAATGACCGCTATCAATCACTTTTGCCAATGAACGAACGATATTTGCTTCAGTTGAAAAATCCATTGTGAGATATGGGTTTTGCCAATCACCTAATACACCTAAACGAATGAAGTCATCACGCTGACCTTCAACTTGAATAGCAGCATATTTACGACATTCTTCACGAAACTCTGCCGCAGAAATTTTGACGCCAGGCTTACCGACTTTTTGCTCAACTTTTAGCTCAATAGGTAGTCCATGACAATCCCACCCAGGAATATAAGGCGCGTCAAAACCAGACATGGTTTTTGACTTAATAATGATGTCTTTAAGAATTTTGTTTACAGAGTGACCAATATGAATGCTGCCATTGGCGTATGGAGGGCCATCGTGCAGAATGAAAGGTTTACGGCCGATACGGCTTTCACGGATCTGTTGATACAGTCCATCTTGCGTCCAGCTATTTAACATTTCTGGCTCGCGATTTGCCAAATTACCGCGCATCGGAAACTCTGTTTCCGGCAAATTCAAAGTAAATTTATAGTCGCTCATTGATCCCATACCATTATTTAAAGCTGATTCATTTCAGCTAGCATCGTTGCTAAACAAAGCGCGAGCTTCATTTGCATCATTTAAAATCTGTTTTTTTAGCGCGTCCAATGACTCAAAAGGTTGTTCATCACGGATCTTTGCTACTAATTCTACTTCCACTCGTTTACCGTATAAATCACCGGTGAAATCAAACAAGTGGACTTCTAATCTGCAGGTTTGACCATTGACAGTGGGCCTGAAGCCCACATTAGCCACTCCATCATATATATCACTGCCATCCCAGTACAAACGAACGGCAAAGACGCCTCGAATCGGTACCACATGTCGCTTTAACGCGATGTTAGCGGTTGGAAAACCGATCGTACGGCCTAATTTTTGTCCGTGAGCAACCTTACCACTTAAAATGAAAGGATGGCCAAGTAAACGCCTTGCTTGCTCCAAGTTCCCTAACGCCAGTTGCTCTCTTACCGCAGTAGAGCTTACTCGCGACGAGCCAACAACAAAACTTTGGGTACTGACAACGGTAAAGCCAAACTTCTTACCCGCTGCAACAAGCATTTCGAAATTACCTAAGCGACCTTTACCAAAGCAAAAATCATCACCAACAACCAAATATTTAACGCCAAGCTTATTGACTAATAACTCTTCAATAAAGGCTTCAGCAGGTTGATTAGCAAAAGCTTCAGTAAAATTGATACAAAGTAGCCGATCAATCTTCAGCTCGTCTAGTAACCTCATTTTATCGCGAAGGAGGCTAAGTCGAGCCGGCGCATCAGCACCTCGGAAACGTTCTTGCGGTTGAGGCTCAAACGTCATTAACGTTGCGGGTAATTGAAAGTGATGTGCTTTACTCACCAAGCTACTGATCACTTGCGCATGGCCACGATGGACACCATCAAAATTCCCAATGGTCAAAACACAACCATGATGAGAAGCTAAAATATTGTGTATACCGCGGATTAATTCCATTACGCTCAATACTGCCTATTGCAAATCGGCAGATTATATACCCAAACCAATGTCAGATGCGAGTTTCAACCTGAGATTATTACAGTCGATTTAGGATATTCTGCCGATACTCGCCCTGCAATTAGAATAGGATAATTTATCTCTGACGTTTAATTTTCCAAGGTCGAACACCCAACACAAGCAAACTCAACAGATAAATAACTGCGCCGCCAACAATAAGCTCAATTAACATAAACATCCGCTCAAAAGTGTGCCATTCAAGCCATATGCTTTGTTGTGGCATAAAATACACAAGTGCAATAGTCATCAATGCTGTAGAGATGATCACTTTAAATGAGAAAAACAAGGTTTGTCGGCTCATTTGATAAACGCCCGCCTTATGCAAACCTCTGTATAACAAGCCAGCATTCAATAACGCAGACATTGATGTCGCAATAGCTAACCCCACATAACCAAATGGAATCGCAAAAATAAGGTTAAAGGCCATATTACTCACCATGGCAATGATGCCATATTTAACCGGTGTTTTAGTATCTTGGCGCGAATAGTATCCCGGCGCTAACACTTTAATCATCATAAAACTTAATAAACCACAACCGTATGCAACCAAGCTGTACGATGCCATTTCAACGTCATTAACGCTAAATGCACCTCGCATAAACAGCACCATTAACATGGGTTTAGCCAGAACGATTAATCCTAACATAGCCGGAGTCCCCAGTAGCAAAATGGCTTTAACCCCCCAATCCATAGTGTGATTAAAGCCACTGCCTTCGGCATTCACATGTTTTTGTGACAGTGCAGGGAGAATAACAGTCGCGATCGCAATCCCAAATAAGCCTAAAGGAAACTCCAATAGTCGATCGGCGTAGTAGAGCCAACTTATCGACCCTGTCATCAAAAAACTGGCAATAAAAGTGTCAAACAATAAATTAATTTGTGATACCGACACCCCGAATAATGCAGGGATCATCAAAGTTCTGATTTTCACTACGCCAGGATGATTCCATCCCCATGAAGGTTTAACGAGCGCTTTCTCGCGGATCAAAAATGGGATTTGGAACAAAAATTGAATAAGGCCGCCAAAAAATACCCCCCAAGCTAAGCCAATCTCAGGATTTTCTAACGTATGTGCATACCATAAAGCCACGGTAATGATGGCCACATTTAAGAAAACCGGCGTAAACGCTGACACTGCAAAGCGCCCGCGAGTATTGAGAATTGAGCCGGCTAATGCAGTGAAGGTAATAAACCATAAATAAGGAAAGGTAATTTTTAACATCACTGAAGCAAGTTCAAATTTTTCAGCATTGGGGCCATCATTTAGCCAATCGACAAACCAGCCACCGCCAAAAAGTGCTGCAAGCACTGGTGAACACACAACGCCAACTAAGGTTACAATCGTAACCAGTACCCCTAAAGTACCTGCAACCTTACTTAACAACTCACGAGTATCTTCTGGAGTCATTTTTTCCTGATACTCAGTCAGTACCGGCACGAACGCCTGCGCAAAAGCACCTTCAGCAAATAAACGTCTTAAAAAATTAGGGATTTTATTAGCAAAAAAGAACACATCAGCACTACTACCGGCTCCCATAAGATTCGCAATAACCACATCACGGACCAAGCCTAATACTCGAGAAATCAATGTCATAACACTAACTATTAGACCTGATTTAAATAATTTTTTGCTCAAACAGCCCCCTGAAACGTGGTTACTTCTAAGAAATTAATGGGATTTATAACAAATATTCTATTCTAACCCTGTCACACAGACCAAAGAGCTGGTAGAATTGCGCCACATATTACACGAGTTGGGTTGAAGTTTGGCATGCTAGGTTGGATTAATTTAT
>NZ_JACJER010000112.1:0-15670 GCF_014164185.1 Shewanella sp. SG44-6
AACAAAACTGCATGCTAAATAATAATCTAAGTACCACTAAATAATTGAATCAAAATATAAACTCAGATATTGTTTATTCATTAATCAAAATAAATTTAAAAACGAGTAATTCTACAGGCTCGTTAACTGCTCGGTGGAAAATGAAGATTATCTCTAAATTTCGAAATAGGGCCGAAAAGGTAGAGTATTATTTTGCAATCATGCCAGGCGAAATAGATCGTCCTTTTGTTTTAGGTGCTCAAAGTGCTGACCCTGAGTTGCCTTCGATTGCTCAGTGGGGGGCATCTTATCGATTTGGGCTTGATAATCTTGATTCCATTGGAGGTGAGCAATGGAAAGACTGGCGTTCCTCTTTAGAGATGGTAGGTTCTTCATGGGTCATACCAATTATCGAAGAGTCAGTAATAAAGGAAGATGTATCTCATGCAGTTAGTGAAATTATTTCTAAATCATAAATTTGCAGTTAACAAGGCGCTGTTGTCGGACTGTTTTTCTCGCTCCGCTCAAAAAATCAGCCGCAAATTGCGGCATTATCAGTAAATGAATGTATGGAGTAAAAATGAAGTTTGATGCTATAAATTTTAAAGATAAGTTCTCGAAATTTACTGAACACTGGTCTCCTCGTGTTGTTGCAGAAATGAATGATTACCAATTCAAATTAGTGAAAGTTGAAGGCGAATTTATTTGGCATGATCACCCTGATACTGATGAAGTATTCATCGTTTTGGAAGGTATCCTTAATATAGAGTTCCGTGATGGTCTAGTAACTCTAAACTCCGGAGAAATGTTTGTAATCCCTAAAGGTGTAGAACATAAACCAGTTGCTAACAGTGAATGTAAAATAATGATTGTTGAACCTAAAGGTGTTGTTAACACTGGTGATGCAGGTAGTGAGCTAACAGCCGAAAATGATGTATGGGTGTAAAGTTACAGCTAACGAGAATTTAAAGCATGACTCGTAACGTTTTGCTCGATACCGCTTTGCTGTACATTTTAGCAAACAATTATTAGTCCTTTAAATAGGCGTTATCATTACAAGGATTTGATGAAAAGTTATGATTATAAAAACAAGAATACTATCTTTAGCTTTTATACTGTCTATGATTTGCTCTTGCTCAACGACTCCACCAATTGTCGTTCATAACGAATACGGTGAGATGTCAGCTGACAACGAACTGTTTCGAAAAGAAGCTAGTGAATGCGCGTTAGAAGCTAGGCAAGGCATTAGGAGTACAACATTAACTGAAAACTCAGAAGAGCCTGAAATAGCTTTTGCGAGTGTTCAACTTTTATCTTTTTTTAGCGCAAACGCTTCATGTATAAAATCAAAAGGTTGGCGTATTAAAGAGTAATGCTAACACATATGAGCCTGGCGTCAGTCAATCGGCGAGCCTAGCTTATTTGACTGCTTTTGCAGTCAAATTAAAACCAATCAACAAATTCATCTACCTCGTCTGTCATTTAGCTGTCAAATCGTCGTGCTCTTAGAAATCAAAACATGCAATATGGTCACTTTGCTAAAAATAGGCGATACATCCTTGATAGGCATTGGCTATAGCAAAGTCGTTGATTCAGCCTTGTATGTATTGTCGCACTTTAAACAATTGAGATCTCATACTCACGCCCCAATTTCGGTCCGTGAACGTTTCATCATTTGTTTGAAAATGTGCAGCCTTTAGCATGCCACAGTGAAAGCCCGATTTTGGACTTTGTGGTGCAAAAATAAAGCAGAAATTGGCGTTACTTACAAAAATGCTATGTTAACTGCGCTTATCGCTGGGGACTTTCGTTCAACTTATTCCACATATTTGGCGTTGTGCCAAAGCTTTTCTTGAATTGGCGAGTAAAGTGACTTTGATCTGAAAAAAAACAATCTTGTGCAACTTGCGCAATGGGTATTCCTTGCGACATAAGTGACTTGGCTTTTTCAAGACGTCTTAAGGTTAAGTATCGATAAGGGCTTGTGCCAAACAATGATCTGAAATCTCGAGTGATTTGCCATTTACTGTAGCCTGTAATCATGGCTAACTGATCCAATGTTATGTCATTATCTAGCGAGTCATCGATATATTCCCTGGCCATCTGAATAGCCTGATAATTGGCTGTCGTATGCTTGTGATGTATTGTGGTTTCTTTTTGTAAGGCCATGGCAAAATCATAGATAAGGTCTTGGTATTCTAACGGCTCTAGTGGCCGTTGGAACTCAGTCAAGAATCTCTGTGCAATATCGACTAAACAGGGTTTGCCTGTCACGCCATTAGGTAAAAATGGCAAATGATGCCCTTGCAAAATATTTTGTACGTCGACAGGATCAATGTTAATGGCTCGATAACCGAAAGGAGCATCTGTTCCCGCTAACCCGTCATGTAATTCATCAGGATGTAAAACAACGACTTCACCGGGTAAAGAATAGCGCAGGCTTCCTCGGTAATTAAAGCACTGTACGCCAGTGGTGGTTAATGCCAGAGTATAAGTATCATGTCGATGCGGAGCAAAAGTAAAGCCAACCAAATTCACCTCAATACGAGGTTTGTCGCCTACAGCAGTGTTGAACCATGTGCTCAATTTTGGGGTCGTCATAGTGTTAACGTACTTTAGTTCCGATGATTGAATATATCATGATGGGGAGGTGGCGATATTATTTTCTAGCAAATATTCAAAAGCGGCTTGAGTTATATCGCTTTCAGTCTCACCAGTATGCTTAAATGACTTTGATTCAATCAACAACACTTGGGCCAATTCATTTGTAGTCACTTTGTGCTCTATCCCTTTCGCTACCATATACAATTCTCCAGAGCAGAGATGCACTGACTCGGTTCGAGTGTGCACGACGATATTTCCTTTCATTACCCAAAGTAACTCGTCTTCGTTAGCGTGGCAGTGCCAAGGTATCTTATCGCCTATAATTTTGACCAGCATAATCCTAGAATCGTTAACATCTAAAAGTACTTTTGGGGTAAAGGTGTCTGAAAACATATCGAAGCAATCTGAGACATTTAATTTTCGATTCATAACGACTTCAATTTGTATTGGTTTAGTGTAGGCCAAGCATAGTTGATAAACCTGAAACTTATAGAACGATATTGCGATTTTACCGGCGTATTTATAGCCTCAATCGCCGCAATATCGTTCTATAAAATGCCCATGGCTTCTCGTAATATTTGATATCACAGTTGATATGTATTTATTAGAGAGTCGTCAAAATGAAATTTAAAGGTTCAAAGCGCATTGCAAAGCTATCCTTCTTACACTTGGTAATCATTTTACTCGCCGGTTGCGGTGTCACTGGGCTGATTAACTTGCAAAGCGGTAATCAATTTGCCAAGCAAGACTGGCATGGGGCAGATAGCAGTTTCACCGTACCATTTGAATGGCATGACGGTCACGTTATCATAAATATAGCCTTAAACGGCCAGCAGGATTTGCGCTTTGCGCTCGACTCAGGGGCCGCAGCGACGGTATTGTTTGAAACTGAAAAAACCAAAGATCAGCCACTGTCATTTGAGATGCAAATAGATCTGCAAGGTCGGAAAGTTAATGTAGTCAACGATGCGGAGATTACTATCGGTCAGATAACGTTATCGGAAATGACAATTATTCAGGTCCCCATCGATCAATCTCCTTTATTTGGCTCTTATGATGAAGCTTACTTTGATGGTGCTATTGGGTTTGATATTCTCAATCGATACATGACTCGTATCAATTATGCAGACAAAACGGTTACCTTTATTAAAGATAGTTCGACCGCTTTAACATCAACTGAGTGGGTAAAGTTACCCATGGCTATTCATGGCCGAATCCCTTACGTTTCAGGTGCAATACCTAATCAGCAAGGGCAGCCAGCCCATTATGATTTAGTTGTAGATACTGGCGCTCCCGATTATCTATACATTAATTCGTTACTTGCGACCGACTTTAATTTTCCATCTTCCTACTTTGAAAGTAATACCAAGAATTTTAATGGCGAACATACGGTAAAAACTAGCCGGATTAATTATTTTCAGATAGCAGGCACAAGCTTTGAAAATATCGCAGTGCATGATCTACCTGACTTCGAAGACGACAATGGTGTTGGCTTAATTGGTAGTGGTCTGCTGCGAAATTTTGATGTGGTTTTCAATTATGAAAATGGCTACTTAGCTCTGAAAAAGAATATACAGTTTAACCCTCAAACCTTTATTGACCGAAGTGGTTTGCAACTAGAGCCGCATAGAAATGGCGGATTAGTAAAGGGTTTAGGGGAGACCGCTGGCCTAAAGGCACTCAAGATTGCCCTAGGCGATGTGGTTACCAACATAAACGGTAATAAAATCAATGAAATTAACTTTGATGAAATTAGGGGCTTTCTCAGCAGCGAAGCAGAGCATGTCGAAATCTGTTGGACGTCTAGCGGTGTTGATATGTGCGGCACCTTGGTTTTGCAGGATCGCTTTTAGGACGAAAAATTGCCACAATTAATCAGACCGGAGCTCATTATCAGGAGTACCGGTCCGGTCGCTATATCGAAGAGTAACCATTTTCATTAGTCTGGTGATAATCATGCAGGTGGTTATATTTGAAGCCCAGACGGTTTATTCATACGGCTTTTTAGTCGATGAGGTCGTCATTTTTGTGAGCATATATTAGCTCACAATAATTGACGGCTTTACTCAGCGTGTTAAGTCGCAAATTACAGCGACGTTATATCGCGACGTTAGTTGTGCAAACCGGCTATGCACTTTATGGTTGAGCGAATAGAAAATTCTCACTTTGAAAAGGTTTTATTTAAGGAACTATTAATTAATGAACTTTAACCCCATAGCGATGAAGGCTTTGATAACACTGTTATTTACTTTTCTTGTAAATAATGTGCACGCTAGCTCTGATGAGCAAAGTACTAATGGCTTTTTCTCACTTGTTGAGATTAAAAATGCCCCTAAAAAGCCATTACAGCCTATTAATTATGTACAGGCAAGTGATGATGTTTCCTTGGCCTATCGTGCTTATCTGCCAAAACAGCCCCAAGCAATGTTAATCTTTTATCATGGCGCAGGTGCTCATAGCGGCCTTAGCTACAATCACATCGGTACGGGTTTACGTGATAATTTTAATATCGCTGTATATATGCCAGACATACGAGGTCATGGAGGATCTGGCGGAAATCGAGGTGATACTCCACAGGTTGAACAAGTGTGGTTAGACATTAATACAATGGTTAACGTTGCTCGTGATAAATATCCAAATCTTCCTCTATTTGTTGGTGGTCACTCAAGTGGTGCTGGTTTAGCGCTAAATTATTCTAGTTGGGATCAAAGAGCTGAGATTGATGGCTATGTATTTCTAGCGCCATATTTTGGTTATCGTTCAGAAACTAATTACGATGCTGGTGAGAGTAAACGCTTCGAGTTTTCTACAGTAACAACCTCTGACTTTGTCATCAATACGATGAGCGGTGGTTTATTTTTCGGTCATTCAAAAGCAGTAAAATTCAATTTTCCAGATTCTGTGTTAAGAGATAACCCTGAAATTGTCCCGTTTAACACTGTTAATATGTCGAACGCTGTGACCCCTCATTCACCTGACTCTCAATTATCTGATATACATCAATTTGGCTTATGGATAGGAAGGCAAGATGAGGCATTTGATCCATTAAAAGTCACTATGTTCGCAGAAAAATACAGTTGCAAAGACGCTCGCAAGGAAATTGAAATAGTGGATAAAGAAAATCATTTTTCAATTATGTTGAATGCTGCCAACTTTATTGGTCCATGGTTAAGAAATGCGATTCAGTAGCGGCAATTTTGCATTATCTGGCTCTTAGTAGCTAAGAATTGGTTTGTTGGATGAAAAGTCAGCAAACCAACCCAAGACAAACTCTTATTTCAATCAAGCTTTGAGCTCATATAAAGATAAAAATTGAAATAACACAATTGAAAGATGTTGTATTACAGTGAGATGCTAAGGTCAGCTAACCATCGCCATCAAAAACTCGCCCGTTTTCTGCGGGCGTTAAATCCAAGTTTACAAATTGGCTTATTAATATGAAGATTCTCATTAACTTGCTGAAATATACAATCCTATCGCTGTTATGTGTACTCGCGCTGATATTACTCGCCATCCCAATATCAATTTATGAAATGCCTAACGATTTGCACGCCGTTGATAATACGAAAGATATTGTACTCGACAATGCAAATTACATTGATGTATTAACCGGTAAAACAATAAGAAATCAACGAATTTACCTTTCCAAAGGCCGGATCGTCTCTATTGGAGAAAAAACATCTAGCCAAAGTCGAGATGCTCGGGTGATCGATTTGCACGGCAAATACGTCGTACCCGGCCTGTTTGATATGCACGTTCATCTGCATGACAGAAAATACCTAGCCTTGTACCTCGCATATGGCGTTACCTCGGTGAGGAATATGAGAGGGTTACCCATGCACCTTAGATGGAAAAGTGAGTTAAACAGAGGTGATTGGCTCGGCAGCAATTTGTATACGTCATCCCCCGTTTTAGACGGTGAAAGATATGCACATGCTCTTCAGCAGGTAGTGATATCACCAGCAAAAGCACGTGAACTGGTTAGAAAATATAAAGATGATGGATATGATTTTATCAAAGCCTATGGCTACTTAGATAAGGAGGTTTTTGAAGCCATCACGGATGAAGCCAGCCGGTTGGATTTCCCCATAGCCAAGCATGGCCCGAACCCGATAGATGGGCTTGGATTGCAATCTAACAGTGGCTTGCAATCTCTGGAGCATGTAGAAGATATTTTTCAAGGCCCGCTTAATTTTTCATTTGATCAAAACAGCATGGCCATTTGGGTGAGCCAATTAAAGGCGATTAATCCGACTGTTACTCCGACATTGGCGACATTCCATCACTTGACCAAATTAAGCCAAGACAAAGCCGCGTTTGTCGATAGCCTGCCGTTGAACACCTTAAATCCTCTTTATCGCATAATTAATGCTGAGTTTGGCGTTAAAAGATGGCTAGGAGCATCGCAGGAACAAGCGGACTGGAATAGCAAAGAGGAGCAGTTTCTTTTTGACATCGTTAGGGAGCTGGATAAACAAGAGGTGACATTATTGTTAGGCTCTGATGGCGGAACTTTATATATGCCACCAGGGTTATCAACTCACCTTGAAATTGAACTGATGGTGAAAGCGGGAATATCGCCAATAAAGGTCTTACGGGCTGCGACTATCAATGCGGCAACCGCATTGGGAGTTGACGATAAATACGGTTCTATAGAGATTGGCAAGGTAGCTGATTTGGTTGTGCTAAAAGAGAACCCTTTAGATGATTTGCAAGCACTCGCTGCACCCATTGCGGTTATTAAGGCCGGGCAATGGATCAACAGCAGTGAATTATCGGCATTAAGAATCTCCGCAGAGAAACCATCAAATCTATACATAAGTATGGGGAGGTTGCTTGAAGACATTATCTCACGAGCAATGCCCTAACAATATTGGCAGTGATTATTTTAATTTAACAGGTGCGTCAATTAGGACGCTCGTAAACTCGCACCAATTACGTTAGCGTTATATGCTCAAGGATGATTATGCGAATCGTTGACAGCGATCGAAACGAGCACATATTAAGTCATTTCAAAGGACTAAAAACAGCTGACTATTGATCGTACTTCGCTTATTTTAGTCATCAATTTTGTGCTCATTATTAGGGCGTTAAATACAAGGATAGTTTTGTGGAAATAAAACAAGTCAGTTCGATATCGGGTTTAGTTGAGCAATTACATTCGTTACTTGCTGATTGTATCGTGAGTGGTGCCTCTGTCGGTTTCTTAACACCAATCAATGACCAAGAAGTGAAATCATATTGGGAGTCTGTTGAAACAGAACTTGAGTCGGGTACTCGAAAGCTGTTTTTAGCCTATGACAATGATAATGTCATTGGCGCCGTTCAATTATCTCTTTGTGCTAAAGCTAATGGTGCACATAGAGGAGAAGTTGAAAAACTCATGGTTGATACGAGGGCTAGAGGTAAAGGCGTGAGCAAAAAGCTGATGTCGCTAATGGAAAGTACCGCATCTGAAATGGGCTTGTCACTACTTGTGTTAGATACTCGGTTAGGCGACGTAGCTTCTTCGTTATATCGTTCAATTGGTTACACCGAGGCAGGTCAAATCCCTCAATTTGCTCGTAGCTCTACAGGGGAGTTGGAAGCAACGGTCTACTTCTTCAAGTTATTGTAATTTAAAAAAGTGTTCAAGACTGATTCCCCATGCTTGGTGGTTTCAGCTCAAGTTAAGTTTGGTGTTTAAAGTGCAATGGTTTAGTTTAGGCCGTCGCGTTGCTCATCGCTTAACGCTGTGTTACGTGTATTGCAATTGGAGGCCCAGTGAAAGCAGAAATACAGGCAAAATTTGCGACTTACCCCGCTGAAGCGCAAAGACTGCTTAACGCCATTCGTCATCTCATTCTTGCCGTTGCGGAAGAAAACGACTTGGGTGCTGTTGAAGAAACGCTTAAGTGGGGCGAGGCCAGCTATCTTGTAAAAGGCGGCACGACGATTCGAATGGACTGGAAGCCAAAAGATCCTGATTCTATAAAGGTATATTTCCATTGCCAGACTCGATTGATTGAAACCTTCAGGGAGATATATCGAGATGAATTCGCATATGAGGGGAAACGTGCGATTGTGGTTCCTCTGGATGCTGCTATCAAAGAAGGGCCTCTAGGCCATTGTCTCCAAATGGCATTGAAGTACCATAGTTTGAAACATCTACCTTTGCTTGGCGCTTGAGGGACATTGGAAAGGTGACGATTGCACTGAAGGTGCAATTATCCAAGATGCTGAGGTGTTATCTTGTAAAGAATAAACGCCAGAGGCTGGAACCTTTATGGTTTATTCCATCAAATACAAAGGTAAAATAACGAACTCTAGAGGCTATTATAGTGCTGACACTGTAGATGTTCATTTGTATGCGCCAAAGGCAAAAACATTCATTAAGCTAACTCAGCAGCAAAAAGATTACTTCTATGTTGAAGAGTTACTGAATATTCTGATAAATACACGCTAATAGGCAATTCAAGTGGGGCTGTTGCAGTTTGCTTGGTTCACTTCGTACAGCATGTTAACAAACGATTAGCTGCCCATTATTGGGCGTTATATTACACTCGGAGCCATTGAATGCCTTCCAAAGAAATATCTACGTACTTCAAAGCAACAGAAAATCGGCAAACTAGAGATGATCTTAAGCGAGCGATAGAATTAGTTGGTGACCGTAAGATAGCGATTGATTGTGGCTGTGGTTCAGGAAGCGATATTGCGTTCCTTCGATCTAAGCAGTTTCAAGTGCATGCTTTTGATATAGAATCAGAAGCTATTGAACGCTGTAAAAGGCGGTTTGGTAGTGACAAAAACGTTTGGTTATCACAAAGTACGTTTGATGCTTTCACATACCCTTCAGCTTCACTCATAGTGGCTGACTCAAGTCTGTGTTTTTGTCCTGAAAATAAGTTCGATGAAGTATGGCACAAGATTACTCGCTCATTACTGCCTGGTGGGATATTCGTTGGTTCGTTTGTCGGGTGCGAAGATACAATGGCTGGCCCTAATTATAACAAGGAGGCCTATTGGCCGGATGTGCTCGTAGTATCAGAAAGTGAAATTATCAATTTGTTTCGAGGCTATAGAATAGAGTCTTATACTGAACACAAAAGTTTGGGTGTTGGTCCTGATGGAGAGCATCAGTCTTGGCATAGGTATGCCGTTATCGCACAAAAAATCTAACAAATTGCAAAAGTATTGTTCTTCTTAAGGCGTTGGCAGGCTTTATAGTGTGTGCTTTTAAACCCTATAACTTATCCGTGTTTGATTTAACATATTTTAAAAATCAAAGAGTCACTATTTTTCATTGAGTTTAATGCTAACTGCTATCGGTACAGTTTTCACTACACTTAAAATCGATTTTTATCTAGATATTATAGTGTTAAGTTAAGTTATCGGTGTAATGGGTTGTAGCAAAGGTAAAAAGTAAGTGCACTGCTAATAAGAATATTACATAACCTGAACTCGGTATCGCAAACGTCTCTTAAATAGTCTTTTGCCTTGTTAATTGCGTTGAATTAGCTTGCAATAGCCCGGTTATGGATGCAGTTATAACTAGTTCAGGTTACATATTCTAATTGTTTCAAATCCTGACATGTTTTCCAAAATAAGTTAACCGTTAATCAGGATCATCATTAAAGCCCACTCGAATAAACATTTAATCAAGTGCTTGCACATATCCTGAGGAGGCGATTGATAAACATAAAAGCAAACTCTTAAGATCATCCTCAAACATCCCAGCTGTGAAATATACCTGCAAGAAAAACGTGCTTATACCTTCCTCAAGTATGGTTTCACTGTTTCCAATATTATTGAATATTCTATGGCGAACTGACATGTTCACAGCAAGCAAATAACTGTCTAGCCTCATGCTTGAAGTAATTGATCAAAATAACTTTAAGTTTGATATTCCCAATAGGCTGGTGTGCCATAAACATCAATAAAGTAATCAATCAGTACCCTAACGTTTAACGGTGGGCGACGCGCATTAGGATAAATAGCGGTAATATTCTGTGGTCCAGTTTTAATTGTCGGTTGATAGTCGTTGAGCAGTGACACCAGTGTGCCATTGTTTAAATGGTTGCCGATTAACCAATTAGGGAATAATACCAGCCCGCTATCATTTAACGCTGAGATAAGTAATGACTCGGCATTGTTCGATACCAGTGTCGGCGTTACGGCTTGGTGAAGCCAAGTGGTTGCATTGCTTCTGAATAACCAGCGATTTTGCCCAGAATAACCGCTATACACTAGGCAGTGATGGCGAGTGAGATCGCTAGGTTTTTCGGGAGTGCCGTGCTTGATTAAATATGCCGGAGAGGCGACCAAATGGTAGCGCTGTACTCCAAGTACTCGGGCATGAAGTGTTGAGTCAGCAAGTGAGCCGATTCGAAAGATGACATCTGCGGCGTCAATATGCGGATTGATGAAATCGTCGGTTTGAATGAGCTCAACTTGCACCTTTGGATATTGAGTTAAAAAGCCTGCCAACCAAGGGGCTATGTGTTTCTGGCCGAAGAAAACGGGTGCATTAATTCTTATTAAACCTTTTGGCTCGGTCGCCCTATCTTGTAATTCATTACGAACTTCATTTAATTGCTCGGTCATCGAGCGGGCGTAATCGTTAAAAATCCTGCCAGCTTCAGTTGGGATAATTGCGCGGGTATTGCGGTAAAATAGCTGCTGTCCTAGTGACTCTTCAAGCTGCTGAATCACTCTTGATATCATAGACGGCGAGACACCTTCACGGCGTGCAACAATAGAGAAACTCTTACTTTCATAAACTTCGATAAAAAACTTTAACGCTCTGATATTGATTGAGCTTGCATCGTTCATCTGTGCAATTCCTGCAAAGGTGTTTGTTGTATTATCCCATTTTTCGCGTTAAAGCACTAGGTTATGATGCGCGCTTTATGATTAGGGGTTCAGTTATGCAGTTGATGTTGATTTTACTTGTGGTGCTCGGCGGGATGGGATTATCCGTTGAAGCAGGGTTGTTAGGTCCGTTAGGGGCTGAGGTGGGTGAGCTATGGGCAACCTTTAGCATATTTGGGGTAGGTGCGGCGTTAACCTTTATCTTGATGCTCTTTTTCAGCCCAAGAAATAGTCCGTCATTTTTTTCCCAGCCTTCTTGGACACTGCTTGGCGGAATATTAGGGCCAATATACGTTGTGATTTTAACCATTACTGCGCCAGCAATCGGTATCGCCATGACTATGATAGGGATTTTAACCGGCCAAGTGTCGAAGAGTCTGATCATTGATCACTTTGGCTTATTTGCCAGTCAACCGCGGCCAATTGATCGAAAACGGCTTATCGCACTGGGATTTATCGTAGCAGCACTTATTTTAATGGCACAGGGTTAAGGGGGGAGTAATGACATTTATTATGATTATGTTGGCGGTCATCGGTGGCGCAACATTGAGTATTCAAGCGGCAATTAATGGACAACTTGGCAGTAAAGTCGGCGTATTTCGTTGTGCCTTTTTAACCTTTTCGTTAGGCGCCTTGGTGACAGGTCTGCTTATTTTTTATTTTGAACCTGCGCATTCGTTAACTTTGCTAGAGGTACCTAAATGGCAGTTGCTGGGCGCGATGTGCGGCGTACCATACATAGTTATCATGGTGTTTGCGGTGCAAAAAATTGGTACTGCGGTAGCAACCGTAGCCGTTATTTTTGGGCAACTGTTAATGAGCATGTTAATCGATAATTTCGGCTGGTTCGGCAATGACGCGATAGTGTTTTCACCAAGTCGAATAGCGGCGGTTATCTGTTTAGCTATCGCGCTGTACTATATCCATGCCAGTAACCAAGCCAACGTGGAATAAAGCTGGATGACATTGCAGTTTATTGTTATTTGATCGGGTGTTAAAGCGTATTTAAGTGACGTTGAGAGTCGTTTGGCGATACAAGCGACTCAAGTCGGACGGTTAACGCTTTGCGCTTTGGCGGCGTTATAAGTAAAAGAGAGCTAATCACTTATGAATAAATTAGATATATTCAGCAAATTAATCTATCCACCAGTTAGTGACGTTAAATCGATACTTGGACTTGGACTTGGACATGGAAATTAGTCATTGTTATTGAGCCGTTATAAAAAGTTCAAATGAAAAAATATCTGAACCCATAGAAAAATATCTAATGAAACAAAGGGTAACCGATGTGGTTGACTCAGGCGTTCATGATTTGTTATTCGAAATGCACCAAAGTGAGGAATTAAAAATGTTGTCCCGCGGTGAAAATGTGGTTTAAATGGACAGATATCTTCGAAAGACGGTTGGTTTTAAAAAAACAGCCTCTATCAAGAATTAGGCATATAAGACGTCACTGCTACTCATACAAAACCGTTGCTACCTTTTGTACTCCAGCGTATTGGTAAAAATTGCCAATTATTTTTTGCGGCAGAGCAATGTGTTAGGCGTTAGTCAGTCACACAGAGCGATAGTGGCTCCTTAAGTTAATGTCTACATGTGTTCAAGCGCATTTTTAAGTGTATGGGAGAGCTATATGCCATTAGAAAAACAATGGTCCTTTGAAGATAGTGCGATATGGAAGCTAAAGTTAAGGCTTCAATTTAGTGGTTGGTTACAATATATTATCCATGCAATATGGATATTGGTATTGCTACTGATTGCTGGGATTGGCTGGATTATTGGGCATTGGCAAGCTTTGTTGTTTTGGCTGCCGCTTGGTCTGGCGACATTGTTGAGTATCGCGCTCTTTGGCACCATTGTTATGGTTAAATATGGACTCCATCCTACCGAAAAGGTACCTGCCAATAAACACCATCTTGATGTATTTGATCTGATGCGATCTCGTAAATCATGCCGTTCATTTCAGTCTCGCAATTTAACGACGGAACATCATACTGAATTACTTAAGGCGGTTCAGTTTCATAGTCAACCAAGTCAATTACTTGGGCAAAAAACCATTCGGTTTGAATATATCAAAGCCGCATTAACGGTTTGGCCAGTGGTTGGTGCACACGAATTTTTAGTTGCCATTGCTCCACGCGAATATGATCGCTTATCAATAATAGATGTCGGTCGAAGTTTGCAAAAAATTGTTATTCAAGCAACACGTATGGGAATTGCAACTTGTTGGATAGGACCTGGCGCTGATAATAAAAGCATTCTGCAGCACCTCGGTAATAAGATCGACCCAACAAAAGATCATGTTATTTGTGTGTGTGCAATCGGCTATGATTCTATGTATAAGCCATTATTTATTCGTTTGTTTAATAAGTTAATGCATAAACGTTTACCGTTATCGGAACTGTTTTTTGCCGATCCGTCATTCGAGACGCCGCTGGATACTAAATCCAATCCCTATTGTGATTATGGACGTTGCTATGAGGTTTGTCAGTGGTCACCGTCTTCATACAATGGACAGACTACCCGCTCTGCTGCCGTAACAGAGCAAATTAATGGTGAAGAAAAACTCATTCGCTTTGATTTCTGCACTTCTATCAGTTCACGGTATTACGCCGCTGTTGCTCTTGGCATCTGGTGTGCGAATTGGGAAACCGGTTGTGCGGCTCTGAATAGACGTGGCCATTTTGCAGTGCTTTCATCTAAAGAAAGAGCGTCTGAAGCTGTTCCTGAATTTCCACACTATGACATAAGCTGGATCGTAGATTGATATGAACTAAACCAATTTTTATTAAGCTTTGTAAGTATACCTATAGAATTTAAATAGTGAATATTGCTAACAAATGCATGCCACATAGTGTCGCAGATGCGAGCGTTAATTTAAGGTGATAAGGAGCGTAGTCGATGTTGAAGAAATTTATTTGTTCGCTAGTTATGATTGCATCGCTTACCGCTTGTAGTGCCACTGGCCCTAAATTTACTCAAACGCAAGCGCCCGAGACAAATAAAGCTAAAGTATATTTCTATCGTCCTTGGGCCATGTTGGATGGCGCAGCAGCTCCGACAATACAGCTAAATGGTGTCGACAGTTTCAATATCAGCAACGGAGGCTACCATGTTTTGGATCTTAATCCTGGTAGGGTGATAATTGCAGTTAAAGAAGGAGGGATTATGTCCAATTGGCGTGCCGGTGGATTGCAAATCTCTTTTGATGCTCAAGCCAATAAAACGTATTTTGTTCGCTTAACTGCTGAGCTTGCCAATGCAGCTTATGTGGGCGGCGTATCAAGTATTTCTGGTAATTACTCGCTTGGGCTTATTAATCAAGAAACGGCATTACAAGAGTTACTTGAGACTAAGACAAACTAACAAGGCATAGCGTCGCTTTTACGACAGGGCTGTGCTCGCTAATCATTGATCATATTGGCCATTGTAATTGGCACATATGAGTCAATAGGCGAGCTATTTTATAATTAATCTGCTTTGTATTTAGATTTCTTCTATGGTTTTGTCTTTCAACGATTCAGCTGTTTTATCCGTTAACGTTATCAATAAGCTCGTGAGTAAGCTCATGCTGTAACCGAGTACAGCGCCTATAACGAGCGGTGGAATAATGGCTGCGATATCTGCATTTAGGGCAAACGTAATACAACAGCCAATAAATGTGCCGGGAATAAAAGCAAAGTTTTTATTACTGGCTTGTAAGCACATAAGCGCAGTAACAATTCCCGTTAATGCATAGCTTATTACGGGCGACCCCAAAACACCGCTACCCGCAATAATTAACCATCCCCAGAATACGCCGGAAAGATTGGTCATCATCGCCATTATCATGCCTTTAGCGCCCGATTCAGTTTGAGCGAAGAAAGTACTGCAACCGAGAAACCCGACCCAGGTTACCAGATGAAACACATCAGCAACTCCAGCCCAAATAGCCGCTAATAAACCCGCAGAAATTGCAATTTGCCAACGATGGGCCATAGCCGCCTCTTAAAAGATAAACTTAGAACTCTGAATTCTAAATTTAGCACAATAAATGAGGTTGTTGCAGTTTTGTCTTATAAAACTCGATCCAGTTCGCAAATAATCGCAAAGGCTAATAAAACCAAACATTATTGGCTACGTCATTTTTGCTTAATAAGCATTTGAGTTAACAAGAATTAACAACGATGTTTATCAAAAAATCAGCTGCGAATCTTAATATATTGTTGCTTCTACTTTATGGTTTCCCGTGAATTTT
>NZ_JACJER010000113.1:0-15394 GCF_014164185.1 Shewanella sp. SG44-6
TTTCTTAGCTTGCATAAACACCATTAACTGCACAATAGCTGACATTTCCATAAACCCAGCAAGCACACCACCGTGAATAGCAGGTAATATAGGATTACCAATATTGTCATCTTTAGCGGGTAATTTAAATACCATTTCATCGCCAAAACGCGCCACAGACATACCTATAAATTGTGAGTAAGGTACTTTTTCAAGAAGATAACTATAGTCATTTAACTCTATGGCCCGTTTGACCACATCTTGAACATCTAAACCCGTTTGCGTACTGATATTGCTTGGCTCACTCATGATTTCGTCTCCGGCAAATTACCCATTAATGCTTGCCGAAACGATTCACCAACCATTTCTGGGCTAATGCGCATAAACGATCCCACAGCGTGAGCAATAGGTTCATCAATACTGTCTTGGTAAGCTATCGCGCGGGTAAAAGCCACGCTTGGCGATAATCGATAGCATTC
Source organism: Shewanella sp. SG44-6 (assembly GCF_014164185.1). Classification (NCBI taxonomy): domain Bacteria; kingdom Pseudomonadati; phylum Pseudomonadota; class Gammaproteobacteria; order Alteromonadales; family Shewanellaceae; genus Shewanella; species Shewanella sp. SG44-6. The sequence continues at coordinate 459 of NZ_JACJER010000113.1, forward strand.
TGCAAACCCATAAACCGATTTATGCGGCTCAGCAGGTTTCATGTAATCGACCCGTAAATCCAGTGTCGGTGACAATTCTAACGATTGATATTTTTTTAAAATTGCACATACCACTGCCGTGCCACAGGCGGTGTCTATTAGGGTGGTAATCACCCCGCCATGGATCACCCCGGTGTCAGGATAACCAATGATGTCTTGGCTGTAAGGTAACTCAATAAGCACGTGATGCTCACTGGCCTCTTGGACAGTAAGCCCTAAACGGCGGCATTGAGCTAACTGATTAACAAATCGACTGGCCACTTCGGTTAACGGAAAAAAATCGCTATTGATTTTCATTAGTCACGACTCAGCATTGGGCCTAACGGCTTACCGCCCAAAAGATGTATATGGATATGATAAACCTCTTGGCCAGCGTGTTTATTACAATTCATAATTAATCGATAACCGTCTTGTGCAATACCGGCTTCATCAGCAAGTTTAGCCGCGACCGTCATCATCCGGCCTAATGCTTGTTCATCAGAGGCCTTAACGTCATTAGTCGTGGCGATTAGATGGTTAGGAATAATCAAAATATGGGTAGGAGCTTGCGGTGCAATATCCCTAAATGCAGTAACTAAATCATCTTGATATAAAATATCCGCTGGAATTTCACGACGAATAATTTTGCTAAATATGGTTTCTTCAGCCATTTTGGGGCCCTCATTAAATAACTGCATTGTTGCTTTTGATAATACTATCAATTCTTTGAACTATCACTCCAGTAAAACCGCTCATTATGGATAATCTTTTGCTCAAAATGGGATTCGTTTGCTTAACGTCGGCATTTTTGGCAGCATTGTCGATTATAGCTCAATCGTTTTGATTGTGACTCGCCTACTTATTCGGAATTCTTTATGCATTACCATATCCATGCGATCGATCCAAAAGCACACTTATTTGAAGTCACGTTAACTGTCTCTGAAGCATCTCCATCACAAGTTTTTTGTTTACCCGCTTGGCTACCCGGTAGCTACATGATCCGCGATTTTGCTAAAAACATAATTGACATTGATGCTAAAGAAAATCAACAACCGCTATCCGTTACTCAATTAGACAAACAAACCTGGCAGTTAAATAATCAGGGTAGCCATATTAGCTTATGCTACCAAATTTATGCTTGGGACTTGTCTGTCCGCACTGCACATTTGGACACTAATCATGGCTTCTTCAATGGCAGTAGTGTGTTTTTAGCCGCCAAAGGGCTGGAATCTCAATCTCATAGAGTCACAATTGCAACACCAGCACTAGCTGAATTATCCCATTGGACCTTGGCCACCAGCATGACTCGAACCACTGGCGAGCAATTCGGCTTTGGTGATTTTAGCGCGGAAAACTATGACGACTTAATCGATCATCCGGTTGAAATGGGCGAGCTAACCATAGAGACATTTTATGTAGCCGGCGTGCCTCACGATATCGTATTAAGTGGTAAGCATAGAGCCAACATGGCTCGCTTAGCCAAAGACCTTAAAGCCATATGCGAATACCAAATCAATTTATTTGGCACGCCAGCTCCTTTTGAACGCTATGTATTTATGACCACTGTTTTAGACAATGGTTTTGGTGGCTTAGAGCATAAAGCCTCAACTGCACTAATGTGTTCACGTAATGATTTACCTCAGTCTTTAGAAGCACCAGTCGATAAAGGTTACCGCACTTATTTGTCACTGTGCAGCCATGAATACTTTCACTCATGGAATGTGAAACGAATTAAACCGGCTGAATTTAGCCCATTTGATTTATCGCAAGAGTCTTACACAGAGCAACTATGGGCATATGAGGGGATTACTTCGTACTATGATGATTTAATTACCTTTAAATCTCAATGTATTGATCAAGCTGCTTACCTTACCTTGCTTAGCCAAATTATGACCCGAGTATATAGAGGTCAAGGTCGTTTTAAGCAAACCCTAAAACAGTCAAGTTTTAATGCTTGGACCAAGTTTTATAAGCAAGATGAAAATGCCGCTAATGCCATTGTCAGCTATTACACCAAAGGGGCACTGTTTGGGTTATTTTTAGATTTAACTCTTCGCATTGAAACCCAGGGGCAAAAAAGTTTAGACGATGTTATGCGTCAGCTTTGGCAACAATACGGCTTAACCGGTGTCGGTACCGATCCGCTTAGCCATCAACGGATTGTTGAAACCATCCTAAAACGTCCATGTGATGATGTATTTGCTTACCTCAATAGCTGTGATGATATACCGCTTGAAGCCTTACTGGCTCAGGTTGGGGTGTCTATGAAGCTTCGAGCAAGCGAAGGTAACACAGATTTAGGTGGCGGTGATGCTAAAGGCTTTAACATTGGCTTTGGTGCTAGAACAAAAGCGGAATCATTGGGCTTAAAAGTGTTGAGCGTCATCCAACACAGTCCGGCCCATCAAGCGGGTCTTAGTGCGGGTGATTTATTAATTGCAGCAGATAATTTACAAGTTACAGCACAATTTGAACAGCAATTGCAAAGCTTGACTGTTGGTGAGCAAATCAGCCTACACTGGTTTAGACGTGATGAACTGATGCAAGGAACCTTGCCAATTAGTGAAGCCGCTTTAGATACTATTTCCCTTAGCATCAAAGATGCATCTAAAACATCATTGTGGCTTGGTTAATCACTCAAAAATAAAAAGAGGTATCTCTGAATACCTCTTTTTATCTTGTGTTTTTTCGCCATATGATTAACCGACAAGAAAGTGCTTATAACCTTACTTCATGCATGTGAGTTTGCGCCCAAGCAATTGCTTGGCCACGACTAGACACACCGATTTTTCTAAAGGCGCGATATAAATGCGTTTTGATGGTTGATTCACTTACAAATAATTGGTTAGCTATGTCTAAATTGGTACTGCCAGTTAGCAAGGTTTGTAGCACTTCACGTTCGCGGATTGTTAACTGCTCATTATCATCATGATTATCATCGTCCACCATAGAACGTAATAAATCCTGCGGTATGACTCTTCGACCTTTCATTATGTCATTTAAACCAATGCTAATTTCTGCAAGGCTGCTATCAGTATAAAACACCCCTATCGTTAAAGGATGAATAAGGAATCGGGTATCAAGCTGCTTAGGGAAATTGATAAACACAGTATGAATAGAGCAATATTCACGTTCAATCAGGCGTTGTAATTGATAGGCTTGTTGTAAATCTATGGTTGATAGGTCAAAAAAAACTATCACAATCGGTTCAACTGCTAACATTTTAGCCATATTGCTAGGCTGGGTTTTAGTTAATTTAACCAAAAACTCTTGTGGCCATCGGCAATCGAGCAAATCGACTAATAACTCAGACCTCGATACTATCATCCAATTTACGACTTTAAACATTTGATACACTCCATGTGATTAAATCAACAGCCTTCAATGCTAAACCTATATTCAAACAAGGTAATACTAACAACCATGGCCTCGTCTGCATATCAGTCAAAAGAATAATGAAAACAATCAAAAATAGACCTTAATACTAGTGATCAGTACTGATTGGCGATTGATTATTGACGTTATCTCATTCTAGTTAACTTGATTGAAGAATGCCTAACTTTAAGCTAATAAAATAAAAATGACGTGACGCTTTTGAGCCATTATCTCCACTAGCCCAGTCAAATTGACACGGCTAAGTCATATAAAAACGTTATTGAGATTACTTACCTAGATGGTTAATGAGCAGAAAAGGTCTATGCCAGGACCACTTTTGATAAGCGTAATTTGATTGGATACTCTTTATTCAGCGACAAGAAGATATTTCTAGCAACAATAACACGGTAACATTCGTCTAATAGAAACAAAAATACCGACAAAATGTCGGTATTTTTTGCCATCAAAGATAGCTTATTTTGCTGTACGACCATCATCATGGCATGTATCACATGTTGGTTTATCACCTACTTTGGCTTCATGTGGTGCATGACAATCTGCGCACATTAAGACACCATCATGTGGCTTATGATTTTCGTCCATTTCGGCTAGTGTGCCATGACAACTTTGACATTGTTCAAATTCATAAGCACCATCAGCAGACGGTTCTTCATTAGCATGACAGTTTTCACAACCACCCATCTCAACGTGAAACTCTGCGAGCGTCTGATCAGCAGCAAATGATGCAGAAGACATCATCATTACCGCAAAACCAGCCGCAAACAATGCGCTTAGTAGTTTATTGTTCACTATTCATTCCTCCAATTTAGCGTATGCCCACATTCTTTTTATCTGACGCGGGTCATCACACTGCAGCACAACACTTTACTTATGGCTTACTCAACAACCTAGTTTATAAATGATTTACCAACGATTTATTAAACAACTTATAAAGTAGTCTAAAATTGATGGGCAATATAAACTTAGTTAATCAATCCACTTTAAGCAAAATTAATTTAGATGGAATGATAATAGCAGCGTTAATACTTTGAATATGTGCGCTACATCATGTAACTCGATGGTTTTTATTCAATAAATTTACTAGCATTAAAAAGACGGACGCAGATAAATGACGATTTACTTATTTATCGTCAATAAAAAAGCCCCGATAAAAATCGGAGCTTTTTACTGTAATAGCACTTTATTACAACAAATTATGAATACTAATCACGCGATTTTTCTAGACGAGCAAGTAAACTAGAGGTATCCCAGCGGTTACCTTTCATGGCCTGAACCTCTGAGTAAAACTGATCAACTAACGCTGCTACGGGTAAATGGCTGCCATTGCGACGAGCTTCATCGAGGGCAATGCCTAAATCTTTACGCATCCAATCAATAGCAAAACCAAAATCGTATTTACCTTGCCACATGGTTTGATAGCGGTTTTCCATCTGCCAACTTTGCGCTGCACCTTTGCTGATGACCTCAATCACTTTCAAGCCATCTAAACCGGCACTTTTAGCAAAATGAAGTCCTTCCGCTAAACCTTGCACCACACCAGCAATACAGATTTGGTTAACCATTTTGGTTAATTGTCCCGCACCGACAGGCCCCAATAGCTCAGCGCAACGACTATACGCTTCAATAACAGGCTTAACTGTATCAAAATGCGCTAGCTCGCCACCCATCATTACCGTTAATACACCATTCTCGGCACCCGCTTGACCACCAGAAACAGGCGCATCTAAAAAAGCGATACTTAGCGGCTCAATATGTGCAGCAATTTCACGGGCAACATCGGCAGAAGCCGTAGTATGGTCAACTAAAATTGCCCCCGCATGCATGCCATGAACGACACCGTGTTCACCTAAGACGACCTGGCGTAAGTCATCATCATTACCCACACAGGTAAAAACAATATCTTGACCTTTAGCTGCATCTTTTGGCGTATCTGCAGCCTTACCACCATGCTGTTCAACCCATTGTTGAGCTTTACTGGCAGTGCGGTTGTACACAGTAACATCATGCCCTTGCTTAACTAAATGTCCCGCCATAGGGTATCCCATAACGCCTAAACCAATAAATGCTACTTTGGCCATATCATCCTCTTTATTTAAACAACTGAAGGTTTAACGTGGGCTTCCATTTCAGCCCCAATACGTTTACGCATATCCATTAATCGCATAGCACTATCACGCAAACGAATATCATCAGCGGTAGTGGGGATCCATTCTGGAACTGAGATAGGATTACCGTCATCATCTACAGCAACCATAATGACAATACAATGGGTGGTTAAATGACGTTCTGACTCTTTAGGGTCACCGGCTTTAACGTCAATAGCAATATGCATCGATGTAGTACCGGTATAAATCACTTTACCAGTCACTTCAACAATATTACCTACGTGAATAGGTTTAACAAAGCGAATACCACCAGCGTAAACCGTAATACAGTATTTACCACTCCATCCTGCGGCTGCGGCATAAGCGGCTAAATCGATCCATTTCATAACCGCACCGCCGTGCACCTTTCCACCAAAATTGACATCTGCAGGCTCAGCCAAAAAACGTAGTGTAAGTTGTCTATCTTTACCGGCCATAAAACCTCCTGATGATCGCAAGATGTACCTATAAATAACGATACACTTTGTGTTATTACAAAAAAAGCGCCAGAGGCGCTTTTTTTAGCTTAACGAAACTAATCGATTTTTTTGAATAATAAAGAACCATTGGTGCCGCCGAAACCAAATGAGTTACATAAAGCATAATCAAATTGATGGCGACGAGATGTATGGGCAACAAAATCTAAGTCACAACCTTCATCTGGATTGTCTAAATTAATCGTTGGTGGAACATGTTGATCGCGCAGCGCAAGCAAAGTGAAAATGGCCTCTACCGCCCCCGCGGCACCTAATAAATGTCCGGTCATTGATTTAGTCGAACTCACCAGCACCTCATAAGCATAAGGGCCAAATACCGACTTTACAGCTGCAGCTTCAGCTTTATCACCCGCATTGGTAGATGTGCCATGTGCATTAATATAGCCCACTTGCTCTTTTTCAATTTGCGCATCATTAATGGCATTAACCATTGCCGCCGCAGCACCCGCACCATCACTAGGTGGCGATGTCATGTGGAATGCATCACCACTCATACCAAAACCAACTAACTCGCCGTAAATTTTAGCTCCGCGGGCTTTAGCTCTTTCATATTCTTCCATCACAATGACACCGGCACCATCACCAATAACAAAGCCATCACGGTCTTTGTCCCAGGGACGACTGGCTGCTTTGGGATCGTCATTGCGAGTAGACAATGCTTTAGCTGCACTAAAACCTGCAACACCTAATGGACTAGTCACATCTTCAGCGCCACCGGCAACCATTACATCGGCATCACCATAAGCAATAGTACGTGCGGCAAAACCGATATTGTGTACACCCGTAGTACAGGCCGTTGTCACTGCAAAGTTAGGACCTGTCATGCCATACATAATCGACAAATGACCCGCTATCATGTTGATAATGGTACTAGGGACAAAAAATGGTGACACTTTGCGCGGGCCACCATTGAGCAAAGCCGAATGACCTTGTTCAATTAACCACATTCCGCCCATACCAGCACCAATCGCGGTACCGATTCGAGCGGGATTCTCTTGGCTCATATCGAGGCCAGAATCTTGCACCGCTTGAATACCCGCAGCCATACCGTACTGGATAAATAAATCCATTTTACGGGCATCTTTTTTGGTTAAGTATTTTTCGACATCAAAATCTTTGACTGAGCCGCTAAAACGAGTGCTATATTCACTCGCATCAAACTTAGTAATAGGAGCAATACCACTGTGACCAGCCAATAAGGCATTCCAAGAAGATTCGACATCATTACCCACAGGAGTCACAAGACCAAGACCTGTGATGACGACACGACGTTTAGACATGATATTCACCTTTAAATAAAATCTGCCACGATGCCATTATTGCGATAAAGCTAAAGAGATATAAGGAAGGGTGTTCTAGTGCAATTAAATGGAACGAGCGTTTACAAATGCTTTAAACAAAAACAGGCGGCATAAATGCCGCCTGTTTTTGTGAATTCTTGATTACTGATTCTTAGAAACGTAATCGATCGCTGCTTGAACAGTAGTGATCTTTTCAGCTTCTTCGTCAGGGATCTCGGTATCAAACTCTTCTTCTAGAGCCATAACCAATTCAACAGTGTCTAGAGAATCAGCGCCTAAATCGTCTACAAAAGAAGCAGCTGATTTAACGTCTTCTTCTTTAACGCCAAGTTGCTCGATGATGATTTTCTTTACACGTTCTTCGATGTTGCTCATTAGTTTTCTTTCCTATTCAAATTACGCACTTGCGTAAGATTGCGAGTAGTTTATTCGAATTAGATAACAATGCAAGCTTAGATTTTGTGGTCTAACCACAAAAAATGACATTGAATTATCACTAACACTGACTCAAATGAAGGTAGTTACCTACCTATCGCTCTTAAACCATGTACATGCCGCCATTCACATGCAATGTTTCGCCTGTGATGTAAGCGGCTGAATCCGAGGCCAAAAACAATACTGCATTGGCAATTTCTTGTGCTTGCCCTAATCGTTCCATCGGAACTTGCGACATGATAGCTTGTTGCTGCTCTACTGTCAGCTCATCTGTCATATCTGTCTGAATAAATCCAGGTGCAATAGCATTCACTGTTATTTGACGAGATGCAACCTCTCTTGCAAGAGATTTTGTAAATCCAATCAAACCCGCTTTAGCCGCCGAGTAATTAACTTGGCCAGCATTACCCATTGTACCCACAACTGATCCAATGCTGATTATACGTCCGAAACGTTTTTTCATCATAGATCGCATTACTGGTTTAGACAATTTAAATAATGATGTCAAATTGGTGTCAATAATATCTTGCCACTCATCATCCTTCATTCGCATCAGTAAATTATCACGAGTAATGCCTGCGTTGTTAATAAGAATATCAACTTCACCGGCTTTTTCTTTGATCTGGCTATATAAATCAGCCACTGACTGGCTATCAGTGACATTTAACACCATCCCGAAGCCTTTGTCACCTAGGTAGGCTTGAATCGCCGCGGCACCTTTTTCACTGGTTGCTGTGCCAATAACCATGGCACCTGCTTGTACTAACGACTCTGCAATTGCGCGGCCAATACCACGGCTAGCACCTGTGACTAATGCAACCTTACCGTCTAAATTAATGCTAAAGCTCATATCAACTCCTTTATTCGACTAATGCTGCGAATGAAGCAACATCATTAACCGCTTGAGCGGATATCGATTTATTAATTCTTTTTGTTAAACCGGTTAATACTTTACCAGGTCCACACTCTACTAATTTTGTAACACCTTGTGTCGCCATAAACTCAACAGTTTCGCTCCACCGTACCGGGCAATACAATTGGCGCACTAACGCATCTTTAATTGCTTGAGCATCGGTTGGCATTGCCACATCAACGTTATTGATTACCTTGATGTTAGGCTCAGAAAATGTCATCTCAATTAAGGCTTTAGCTAATTCATCGGCTGCAGGCTTCATTAATGCACAATGGGACGGTACGCTAACAGGTAGCGCAACTGCCATTTTAGCACCTGCAGCTTTACACGCAGCGGCTGCGCGCTCTACAGCGGCTTTTTCACCCGCTATAACGACTTGCCCTGGACTATTGTAATTCACAGGACTCACCACATCACCTTGCGCCGATTCCGCACATGCAGTGGCAATAGCATCATCAGCAAGTCCAATAATGGCAAACATAGCTCCAGAACCCGCAGGTACAGCTTGTTGCATTAATTTTCCGCGTAGCTCAACCAATTTAACAGCATCGGTAAATTCAATCACCCCGGCACATACTAAAGCAGAATATTCTCCAAGACTATGGCCTGCAAGTATGGAAGGCATAGGCTTGTTAGACGCTAGATATGCCCGCCAAATAGCGACACTTGCGGTGAGTAATGCAGGCTGAGTTTTATCGGTTTCATTTAAGGTTTCAGCTGGGCCATTGGCAACAAGATCCCATAAATCATAACCTAAAGCATCACTCGCCTCGGCAAAGGTTTGGCCAATAATGGCATGAGTTTGAGCCAATTCAGCTAACATCCCTACGGCCTGAGAACCTTGACCAGGGAATACAAAAGCAACATTTTCCATAAACGGTTACCTGTATAAAAATAATTTGAAAATTAAAAACGAATTAATGCACTGCCCCAAGCGAAACCGCCACCGAAGGCTTCCAGCAATAGTAATTGCCCACGCTGAATTCGGCCATCACGAACGGCTTCATCTAATGCAATGGGTACGGAAGCGGCTGAGGTATTACCATGCCTGGCTAAGGTAAGCACCACTTTATCTAAGCTCATGTTCAATTTTTTGGCTGTGGCATTGATAATGCGAAAATTAGCTTGATGTGGTACTAACCAGTCAATTTCAGATTTATCGACATTATTAAGGCGCAGGGTTTCAGTGACGACATTCGATAACTGTGTCACGGCCACTTTAAAGACATCGTTGCCTTTCATCGTCATAAAACCGACCGCTGTAGAACTTTCATTGGCGCGAGGCGGGAAAGAACATTTTAATAAGTCCCCTTGGCTACCATCGGCATAAATATGGGTTGCAATAATACCTGGGGTATCACTGACACCAATAATCGCAGCGCCAGCACCATCACCAAACAAAATCACCGTGGAGCGATCAGAAGGATCACACATCCGCGACAATACATCTGAACCAATGACTAATACTTTTTTAGCAGAACCATTTTTAACAAATTGATCTGCAACGGATAAGGCATAAATAAAACCAGAACATGCAGCTGCAATATCAAAGGCAGGAATATTTTTGACGCCTAATAAGGCTTGAATTTCGCATGCTGCTGCAGGAAATGCGTTTGATGCACTTGTGGTTCCGCAAACAATCATATCAAGATCACTGGCTTCTATCCCAGCCATTTCAAGCGCTTTTAATGCCGCTTGATAACCCATTGTTGAAACCGATTCGTCTGTTGCAGCAATACGCCGCTCAGAGATACCGGTTCGATCAACAATCCATTGGTCACTGGTTTCAACCATTTTTTCAAGATCTTGATTGCTACGAACTTGCACAGGTAGATAGCTACCTGTTCCGAGAATTTTTGTGTGCATATATGAGATCAGCTATTGATGTCTAAAAGAATCGACTCCAAACGATCTTTAATCATTTCAGGAAGACGACGTTTTGCTTCTGTTGCTGCTAAATTTAATGCTTGTAAAAATGCAGCTTCATCCGCGTTACCATGACTCTTTACTACTATTCCGCGCAATCCTATCAGACTTGCACCGTTATAGTGGTCGGGGTTCATCTTACTGAGTACTGCTTGTATGCGAGGAGCGATGAGTTTGGAGAGTAAACGCACAAAAAAACCATCATTTAAGCCGCGTTTTAATTGATGAACTAATAGCTTGGCAATGCCCTCTGAGGTTTTTAAGGTGATGTTGCCGACAAATCCGTCACAAACGATCACATCAACATTACCGGTATAAATTTCATCGCCTTCTACAAAACCAATATAATTAATTTGGTCCGTATGTTGAAGAATTTGGCCAGCCTGTTGGACTTGGTCATTCCCTTTAATCGCTTCAATACCAACGTTCAATAATGCCACTTTCGGCCGGGACTTTTTATGAACAGCTTCACACAATACCGACCCCATAATAGCAAACTGAAATAAAGTCTCGGAATCGCAAGAAACATTGGCGCCTAAATCCAGCAGATAAACAGGCTTGCCTGTCATAGCAGGTAAACAAGATACCAATGCTGGTCTATCAATGCCTGGTAAGGTTTTTAATAATACCTTAGCCATCGCCATCAACGCCCCCGTGTTACCCGCGCTAACGCAGGCAGCTGCTTTTCCATCGCGTACCAGTTCAATAGCAATTTTCATTGAGCTATTTTTACGTGAACGCAAAGCATGAATGGGCCTATCACACATAGTGACAGCTTCAGTGGTATGAATTATTTCAATGCGGGATAAAGTTGTTGGATCAGCTTGAGGGATATATTTTTCTATTTCGGTTTGATTGCCAACCAAAATAATTTTTAGGGATGTATTAAATTTCAATGCCTGCAAGGCTGCAGGCACTGTCACGTGGGGGCCGTGATCGCCCCCCATCGCATCTAACGCAAGCGTCAGATTTGTCATTCAATTAGCAACAAATTACTTGTTGATAACCTTTTTACCGCGGTAAAAACCATCAGCAGTCACGTTGTGACGTAGATGTAATTCACCACTAGTTGCGTCTACTGACAATTGAGCAGTGCTCAATGAATCATGTGAACGACGCATTCCGCGCTTTGAACGTGATTTTTTATTCTGTTGTACAGCCATTGGACCTGTCTCCTACGATTACTTGCTCTTCAGTTTTTCTAACACTGCAAACGGATTTGGACGCTCCTCATGAGCGGGTTCGATCTCGCCTACAACTATATCTTTCGACCCAGACTTACAATTATTATCATCGTGCATCGGGATGATAGGCATAGCGACTATCAATTCATCTTCAATCAATTGATGCAGACGTACTTCACCAATCTCATTACACTCAATTGGGTCATACGCATCCGGGAGCTCATCGATTTCTGCCTCAGTCTTACAAGGACTAAAACAAAAGTCGACCGTAACCTCAGTAGTAAATTGTGTCATGCAACGTTGACATAGCAGAGTGAGCTCCGTCACAGCCTTCCCGCGAAGGTAGACTATCCCCTGTAAATCGACGCCACATTCCAACGACACAACTACGTCGGAACAGTCGCCGGCACATAACTCGCTTAATCGCTTTAGTTGCTTGCCTAAAATGATACCTTCATAACGAAGGCCGCTAGAGGCAGCGCGTATAGGATCAATTGAAACCGGTATCTTTACTGTTTGCATAAGGCGCGCATATTATAGTTTGAAAACGCTGGAGTCAAAGAAAATTTCCGTAAAAATACGGTAACCTCACCTAATAACAAACTTTAGGTACTCTTTAAATCCGGCATTGAATTTGAAAGTTGGCAAATTTTACCGAACCCAACCCAATCACACAAGCATTACTCGAGAAAAATGCTCCATTTGCATAGATGAATACAGTAAACTGACTAATATTCTGTTATTAGCCAACAAATACTGAAACAAATCCAATGGAATTCAATCTTGTACTTGCATCAACCTCACCTTTTCGTCAGCAATTATTAGCTAAATTAATGCTGCCGTTTAACTGTGTTAACCCTAATATTGATGAATCGCCAGCAAAAGATGAAACCGCATTATCTTTAGTCAAACGCTTAGCCGAACAAAAAGCATTCGCAGGCGCCCAACTAATAGAGAACAAATCAGTGCCGCAATTAATTATTGGTTCGGATCAAGTTGCACTGATTAACGGTCAAATTATTGGTAAACCTCACACAGTAGACAATGCGATAGCGCAATTAAGCGCGGCATCAGGTCAAGCTATTACTTTTTATACCGGCCTTGCAGTATTCAATAGTGCCAATCAACAAATGTTATCTTGTGTTGAACCGTTCACGGTTCATTTTAAACATTTATCTGTGGAGCAAATTCGCTACTACATCAATACAGAACAACCATTATATTGTGCCGGAAGTTTCAAATGTGAAGGATTAGGTATAGCTCTGTTTGAGCGTTTAGAAGGTGATGACCCTAACACCCTAATCGGTCTACCATTAATTAAACTGATAGATTTACTCGCTCAGCACGGTGTAGATGTGCTCAGTCAAGCACCAGATGCTCAACCAGCAAATACTGATATCGAATTTAATAAAGGGAGATGGGGATAGATAATGCTGTTTGTACTTGATGTCATAACAAGCGACATAACACAGAAGTAAGCTGAGTATCACACAGAAGCGAATACGATACAGCGTCGGACACACTTATCTTCAATGCTGTAATGCGACTATCATCATAACAGCGTCCATAAAAATTAAAGATAGTCACGAATCGCACAAGGCTGGTCAACAATAGCACGCGGGTTTAATAGATTGAGTCTTGATTCATTATGGGCACCATAACTCACACCTATACTTGCCATGCCAGCATTATTGGCCATGGCTAAGTCGTGAATAGAATCGCCAATCATAATGGCTCTGTCTGCGGTAACATCAAAATGAGCCAATAACGAATACAGCATCTCAGGATGCGGCTTACTTTGTGCGTCATCGGCGCAACGGGTCGCATGAAAATAATCGCCTAACCCTGTGAGAGCTAATACATTATCAAGACCTTGTCGGCCTTTCCCTGTAGCAATAGCTAAATGATAACCCGCATCAAATAGATTACGGATCAGTAATTCGACGCCATCGAATAAAGGCGTAAGTAGCTCACTCGCAAGATGGTGACGTCGATAACAATCAATAATTTGTTGATGGTTTTGATGATCAGCAAATAAAATCGGCATAATTTGGGGTAAAGATAAACCAATGACATCTCTCACTTCCTGCTCGGATGGAATGGGTAACATTAATTCTTGAGCGACATTTTGCATGCAAGACACGATTTTGCCCACAGTGTCCATTAGCGTGCCATCCCAATCAAAAATAACCAGGTCAAAAGCTTTCTCTTTACTGTTCAATATAATGCCCTACTTTATTTGCTGAGTGCCTTTATACTCTTTTCAACTTCTCAAGTGTACTCAGTAGCACTGGGTCTAAAGGCGCTTTAACCTGCATAACTTGATCATTTTCAGGATGAGTAAATTTAAGTTCTGCGGCATGCAAAAACAAACGGTCTAAACCTAAGGCCCGCATACTGTCATCAAATTGCTGCTCACTGTATTTATCATCACAAGCAATAGCATGACCAGCATACTGACAATGCACTCGTATCTGATGGGTTCGTCCTGTAACAGGACTAGCCTTAACTAAAGTACAACCTTGGTAACGCTGCATAATCTTATAGCGGGTTTCAGACTCTTTACCCTCTTTATTGACTCGCACAATGCGTTCGCCCGACTTTAAAGTGATTTTTAACAGTGGTGCTTTAACCACTTTATCACTTGCCTGCCATTCGCCACGCACCAAGGCTAAATAATCTTTTTGCATGGTTTTACTGCGTAATTGTTCATGCAGATGCTTCAAGGCACTGCGTTTTTTAGCCACAAGCAACACACCAGACGTATCTTTATCTAAACGATGTACTAACTCTAAAAATTTTTGCTGTGGACGCAATGAGCGTAAGCCTTCAATCACACCATAATCCACACCACTTCCGCCATGTACTGCAATACCGGCAGGCTTGTTTAGCACAATTAAATGATTATCTTCATGGATGATACGTTCTTCAAGCTGAGACACTCTTGATAAATTAGGCGATGGCGCCTTGCGATTGTCTTTTTCGGCAACACGAACAGGCGGAACCCTAACGATGTCTCCGATTTGTAATTTATATTCTGGCTTGATGCGTTTTTTGTTTACCCGCACTTCGCCTTTGCGCACAATCCGATAGATCATGCTTTTCGGTACGCCTTTTAATTT